>NZ_RXHQ01000025.1 GCF_004138105.1 Xylanivirga thermophila
GGGAGGCCGCCCTGGCTGACAAATCATATGGGCGATGCTTGTCGTCAAGAGTGTGACCGGATACAATGCTAATTTATTTATCAGGATGGCTGTATTTTTCTTTTCCCTACAGTAAATTGACGCAATCTAAGAACACTATATATTTTACGATCGTTACAACATTTTTTAAAATGATATTAGGATTGTTTCTTGCAATAGTGTTGAATAGGGAAATTCGAACAGCTAATATAATGCGAAGTATCTATTTTATGCCGGCAATCATAAGTAATGTAGCAATAGCACTAATATTTTCTTCTATTTTACATCCTGATGGGATTTTAAATAGTTTTTTGAAAGCAATAAATATGGACTTTTTAGTAAATAATTGGCTCACAGATCCAAATTTAGTCATGTTTTCAGTTTCGAGTATAGAAGTGTGGAAGTGGACAGGATTTACAATGGTTATTTTGCTAGCCGGGCTTCAATCAATACCAACTGAATATTATGAAGCATGTAAGATAGATGGTGCAACTGGCTTTGATAAGTTTAGATATATTACATTTCCACTTTTAATGCCTTCATTTAATAATGCACTAATTATTTGTCTGGTTGGTGGACTTAAGGTTTTTGATATAGTTTATGCACTGACTGGAGGAGGCCCTGGTAATGCCAGTGAAGTTTTAAATACTTATGTTTTTAAGGCATATGGAAGAGGTTATTATGGGGAGGCATGTGCAGCCAGTGTTATTATAGGTGTGTTAATTGCAACGATAAGTTTATTTACATTAAAACCATTAAGATCAAAGGAGGTTGAAATGTAATATGTTAAAAAAGCTGAAAACTAAATTATTGGACATCTTTATTTTAATATTAACTATACCAATACTTGTTCCATTTTATATGTTGGTAGTAAACTCCTTTAAAACAAAAGCCGAGGCTGCGGAAATGACTCTTAAATTGCCAACTGAATGGAATATCATAGAAAACTATAGAACGATGGCAGAAGTAGGTAATATATTTGTAGGATTTAAAAATTCAGCAATTATTACGGTTTTGTCAGTAGCTCTTACTATTATAGTATCAGCTATTACTGCATTCATAATACAGAGAAGGAAAGAAAAATTTTCTAATTGGATATTTATATTTTTGGTTTTAGGTCTATTTATTCCTGGTTTTACTGTACCTACGGTTTTATTAATACATCGTCTTCATATACCGAAATTAATTGGTCTTATATTAATGAACGTGGTTGGTGGTTTGCCAATGGGCATATTTCTGTATGTGGGATATTTGAAGAGTATTCCTCGTGAAATAGATGAAGCGGCTATAATAGACGGTTGTGGATTGTTTAGGCTATTTATGCAGATTATTATGCCACTTGTAACTCCAATTACTGCAACATATGCTATAATATCAGTCCTTAGTGTATGGAATGATTTTGCAATGCCTTTATACCTTTTATCAGGTTCAGAAAACCAAACAATTACACTTGCTATGTTTAACTTTTTTGGACCTCATTCAGCTGACTGGAATCTTGTATTTGCATGCATAGTTGTATCTACTTTGCCGGTTATTATAATATATTTTACATTGCAAAAGTATATTATTGCAGGAATGGTAGGGGGATCTGTAAAGGGATAATTGACTATATTATTAAAGCTAGTGTATTAAAATTATCTAAAGATAAGGGAGATCTAATTATTTGTTGCCATGAAATATTTAAAGATAAATAAAAAAATATAATAAAACTGCCATGGCTCAATAGAAGATGGAAGGCTAGCTTTGAATTCTGTTAAAGAAAAATACAAAAACATTTGATAGTAGATATGGAGGACGTATATGAATATAGATAAGCATATTGAGCAGCAGTATATTATGGCAAGGGAGCAATATGCGGCCATAGGGGTAGATACTGAAAAAGCTATAGATATGACGGATAGGATACCTGTCTCTATACACTGCTGGCAGGGAGATGATGTTAAGGGCTTTGAATATGACGATCGTGAATTAAGCGGTGGTATACAGGTGACAGGTGCCTATCCTGGAAGGGCTAGAAACGGAGACGAACTGAGATCTGACATGGAAAAGGCATTATCTATGATACCAGGAAGGCACAGGGTAAACCTTCATGCCATATATGCAGAAACTAATGGTAAAAAGGTGGAGCGGAATAGGCTTGAGCCAAAGTATTTTGCTAATTGGGTGGATTGGGCAAAGGAACATGGGTGGGGATTGGATTTTAATCCTACATTCTTCTCCCATCCCCTAAGCGATGATGGTTTTACCCTTAGTCACCCAGATAGGGCCATAAGGCAGTTTTGGATAGAACACGGGCAGGTATGTAGGAGTATAGGGGAGTATTTTGGACGGGAGCTTGGCACTCCATGTGTAACCAATATATGGATACCGGATGGTTTTAAAGATATCCCTGCGGACAGGTTTGTACCTAGGGAACGTTTAGAGGCATCATTAGATGAGATATTGAAAGTTCCAATAGATAAAAAGTATAATCTTGATGCGGTTGAGAGCAAACTCTTTGGTATAGGTTCTGAAAGCTATGTGGTGGGTTCCCATGAATTTTATATGGGGTATGCCATAAAAAATGGTATACTTCTATGCCTTGATGCAGGACATTTTCATCCTACTGAGATGGTTTCAGATAAGATATCGTCCATACTGCAGTTTATACCCGAAATGCTTTTACATGTAAGCCGACCTGTTAGATGGGATAGTGACCATGTGGTGTTGCTTGATGATGAGCTGCAAAACATGATGCATCAGATAGTAAGGGAAGATGTATATGACAGGGTACATATAGCATTTGACTATTTTGATGGGAGCATAAACAGGGTAGCTGCCTGGGTAATAGGCGGGAGAAATGCCAGAAAGGCTATTTTAACAGCATTTTTAGAGCCTTCAGAAAAGCTTAAACAGGCAGAGATTAAAGGGGATTATACAGGCAGATTGGCCCTTATGGAAGAGTTAAAGACCTATCCAATTCAAGCTGTATGGGATTATTACTGTCTAAGCCATGGCATTCTCCCTAGGGAACGCTGGTTGGATGAAGTTTATAGATATGAAAAGGATATATTGAGCAAAAGGGACTAAAAAATTAATAAGACTATTAGGATATGAGGATTTTGAATAAAGATTATCAGGGGGGTTGAATATGGATATAAAATCATTTAAGGCTCCTTCTGCCTTGTATAGACCGGCACCATTCTGGAGCTGGAATGATAAATTGGATAAAGAGGAGCTAAAAAGGCAGATCGACGAGATGTCTAAAGGTGGCTGGGGAGGATATTTTATGCATTCTCGGGTAGGTTTAGTCACAAAATACCTATCCGATGAATGGATGGATATGATACGCACATGTGCTCAAAAGGCTAGGGAAACGGGAACTTATGCATGGCTATATGATGAGGATAAATGGCCCTCTGGTTTTGCGGGGGGCGAGGTATCTAAAAATCTTGAATATAGGAGTCGGGCATTGGTGCTTTTGACACAAGATAAAATAACAGAAGATGATAGTGTGCTTACTACATACACAAAAGATGGAATAACATATTATATATGTAAGCGTATATCTCCTACAGGAAACCCATGGTTTAATGGATTTTGTTATGTAGATCTTATGAATCCAAAAGCGGTAAGAGCCTTTTTAGAGAGTACCCACGAACGTTATAAGGAGTCCTGTGGAGAGTACTTTGGGAAAGAGATACCGGGCATATTTACTGATGAACCTTGTTACCTCATGGAAAACCACTATGATGTACCTGTACTTCCCTGGTCAGAATATCTACCTGACTTTTTTAAAGCATTAAAGGGATATAGCATTGAAGACTACTTAAAAGAATTATTCTTTGATATAGATGATTACCAAAGGATAAGATATGACTTTTTTGATAGCGCAACGCGGTTGTTTATAGAGAGCTTTACCAAACAGTATTATAAATGGTGCAAAGAAAACGATCTTCTTATGACAGGGCATTTTATGGCAGAGGATAATATGCCATACCAATTGCAATGGATAGGGGCAGCTATGCCTCATTATGAATATATGGATTGGCCAGGCATAGACAAATTGGGGAGAAATCTAGAGCAGCTTGTGACAGTAAAACAGGTAACCTCTGTAGCAGATCAGCTGGAAAAGGACAGAACCTTTTGTGAGGTGTTTGGTTGCATGGGTCAGCATGCCAGCTTTTATCATAGAAAATGGATAGCAGACTGGCAGGCTGTGCTGGGTATAAATTTTGTAAATCACCACTTATCATTGTATTCCATGCGCGGGGAAAGAAAACGTGATTATCCTGCAAACCTATTTTATCAACAACCATGGTGGAAGGAAGAGAAGGGATTTGCCGACTATATAGGTAGACTTAGCTATGCATTATCAGAGGGTAAAAGATGTGTAGATATACTGGTAATACATCCTATAGGGAGTGTATGGAGCCAATACTCACCACTTCATAAACAAAATGATCTGGCCATTGAGGCGGGAGTATATGATAGGCCATTTACCAATCTATCTAAGGAATTAATAGCTAACAAACTGGACTTTCATTATGGAGATGAGATGCTCATTGAAAAATACGGAGAGGTAAAGGATGGGAAGCTATCAATAGGAGCACATGAATATTCTGCAATAGTCATTCCACCTTGTTTTACATTAAGGGGTAGCACTCTATCGCTTATAGAGGAGTTTATAGCGCAATCTAGTCCTGAAAATGTAGTTATGATACAGCCCTTTGTTCAGAGGATAGATGGAAAATCTAGAGATATACATTGGCCGGAAGGTACTGTAAGATGCCAGACAGTGTCTCAGGCAATCACCTGCCTGGATAATATGTATAAAGATAGGATAAAGATAATAGACGACATGACCGGCAAAAATGCCAAAGCCATCATATGCCATAGACGAACGGACAAAGACGGAAGTTGGATATTTTTTGCAAATACTGAGGAGAACAGGGAGATTGCATCTACTATAAATATAGATATGGGTAGGCTGCCGGTAATATTGGATATTATGTCTGGAAAGGTATATAAATCTCCCGCCAAATTGCTAAACGGCAGGGTGGAGATGAAGGTAAAATTCTATCCAGGTGGTAGTTTGCTCTTATATTTTCCTAAAGAAACCATGGATGTAGGGGAGTGTCCTGCATTTTTAGATAGCGGGGTGGAGTTTGAAACCCATTATTCTAATGTTGAAAAGATGGACGAATGGGTGGCAAAACTAAATGGGCCTAATGTCCTACCAATAAACGATGTGACCCTTTATATGGATGGGGAATTGATTCTTAAAGATATGCCAATATCGAAGGCTTGGCATCAGATTTTTTATAAAGCTGAAGAAGGTACCCAATTTAAGGCTATATACAAGTTTAATGTCACAAATATCCCACAGGGCGAGATGTTTGCGGCTATTGAAGTAGCAGAAAATCTGGACCGTATATCTTTAAATGGGGACAAGATTAATGCCTTAAAGAAAAAGGGCGAGCTAGGTGCATTTGATAATGACAAGAGCTGGCTTGATATAAACTTTACAAAGGTACCCATCACAGGACTTGTAAAAGAAGGGGAAAACGAAATTATAATAGAGGGCAGGAAGATTAATAACATAACAGGTCCTGGAACTCACGTATCGGTAGAAGACTATAAAACACATACGCCTACCGAAATAGAGACCGTATATGTTGTTGGAGATTTTGTAGTAACAGACGAAGATAATATTAAATTTTCTATAGACGGTAAAAAAACGATACCGGATGTTTATGACCTGACCCGGTCGGGCTATCCATTTTATGCAGGTGAAGCAGAATTTATCACTGGGTTTAGTTATGATAATAAAAATGATAATAAAGATGATAATAAATTGTATCTAAAGGTACAGGATGTTCGTAGCGCATTTATTAGTCTGTATGTAAACGGTGAGTTTTGTGGTACGAAATATTGGGCACCATATGTATTCGATATAACCCAGTTTATAAGGGAAGGGAAAAATCTTATATCCATAAAGGCTGGCAATACTTTATTCAATGCTATGGGACCTAACAGGATGGATGGGATATTGAATGAAGAATATGTAGGTCCCTATACATTTATAGATTTTGATAGATATACGGAAAAATATACATTGGTACCCTTTGGCATTGGGCATGGGAGCTTGATTATATCGGATTAATATGGCTCTCCTATGATTTTTACATATATGCTTTATATATTTCTACATGGACCTTAATTTCTACAAATCATGGATATAAAAGGGTTTATTATGCTATAATAGGGTGCAGTAGCAATAATACTTTTTTATTTTAAGCAAAAAGGGAGGGCTAATTTTGCAAAGAGCATATAAAGCAGATGTGATCATCATAGGAGGAAGTCTTGGTGGATGCGCTGCGGCGTTAGCCGCAGCTCGTATGGGTAAAAAGGTTATTATGACAGAGGAGACAAAATGGATAGGAGGACAGCTTACAAGTCAGGCTGTACCACCGGATGAAAATCCTTGGATAGAGAAATTTGGCTGTACCATGAGCTATAGGCAGCTTCGAAATGGGATAAGGACATATTATAAGAATCATTTTCCATTGACACCAGAAGCCAGACAGACATTTTACTTAAATCCCGGCAATGGGAATGTAAGCAAGCTTTGTCATGATCCTAGGGTAGCTGTAGCTGTTCTTCATGAGATGATGGCTCCATATATACTAAGCAATCACCTTGTCATATGGACAAGGCATAAGATACAAAGTGTAGAAGTGGATAATAATCATGTAAGATCTATGATAGTAAAAAACCTTGATACTGGCGATGAAAAGATATTGACTGGTAGTTATTTCCTTGATGCTACCGAATGCGGAGATGTATTACCCCTTGCAAAGGCAGAGTACATAACAGGTGCTGAATCTAAACAGGGGACTGGAGAGCCCCATGCCCTAGAAGGGGAGGCAGATCCTTTAGATATACAGTCCATTACATGGTGTTTTGCCATAGATCATGTGGAGGGTGAAGATAATACCATAGAGAAGCCTGAGCAATATGATTTTTGGAAAAACTATAGATGCGATTTCTGGCCAGATTCCATGCTTAGTTGGAAGAGTAGTCATCCACATACATTGGAAACTAGAGAGCATACCCTTTTCCCTGTAGATGAGAGGCATTCCCTGTGGACATATCGTAGAATTGCAGATAGGAATAATTTTGTACCCGGTACATTTGATAGTGATATTACAATAGCCAACTGGCCACAAAATGACTATTGGCTTGGGCCTATATATGAGGTGGATGAAGAGGAGGCTAACAAACATCTAGAAGGTGCAAGACAGCTGAGCTTATCGTATCTCTACTGGCTACAGACAGAGGCACCACGCCCTGATGGTGGTATAGGATATCCCGGATTGAGGCTGAGAAATGATGTTGTAGGTACGGAGGATGGATTGGCCATGTACCCGTATATAAGGGAGTCTAGACGTATAAAGGCTGAATTCACCATTTTAGAACAGTATGTAAGTCCTATTACTAGGGGAGATGAGGGCGCAGTAAAGTTTGAAGATAGTGTAGGGATAGGGTATTATCGTATGGATCTGCATCCTAGTACCTCTGGCAGGAACTATATAGATATTGGATGTCTGCCATTTCAAATACCGCTTGGCAGTCTCATACCTGTTAGGATGGAAAATCTTATTCCTGCATGTAAAAACATAGGTACTACCCATATTACAAATGGTTCGTATAGACTACATCCTGTGGAATGGAATATAGGTGAGGCAGCAGGTATGTTGGTATCCTATGCTATGGATAAAAAAATATCTCCCAGGGTAGTTAGAAATGATAATGAATACTTAGCAGATTTTCAGCAACTACTTAGAAAACAAGGTGTAGAACTTGAGTGGCCTAAAATATAAGAAGGAGTAATGATAGTTGAAATATTTTAATATAACAGACGAACCCTTTTGTTTATCAGGATTTCCATGGATAAAAAAAAATAACCTATGCCGCTTGCCTGTAGATGCCCTGAGTATGTTTTCAGAGAGCATACAGACTTTAGCCTGGCATACATCAGGTGGAATGGTAAGATTTAAGACCAATTCCAATAATATATCCCTAAAGGTAAAGCTAAAAGAGTGCTATTTACATCCCAATATGCCCATGACCGCCCTATGTGGGTTTGATTTTTACCTAGGGGAAGGAACTGATAAAAGGTTTTATGGCAGCATATTCCCACAATATGATCAATGGGAGATTGAAGAGCAAATAGGGGATGGGCTAGATAAAAGATGGCGGGAGTGGACCATATATCTTCCAATATATTGTGGTATAGAGGATATACAAATAGGCATCAACGAGGATGCTAAAGTGCTCCCGCCTTCTAGCTTTACCGTCGAAAAGCCTATAGTCTTCTATGGCTCATCCATAACACAGGGGGCTTGCTCTTCTAGGCCAGGTAATGCGTATACACATACAGTTGCAAGATGGCTAGATGGAAATTTTGTAGATCTTGGTTTTAGCGGCAGTGCAAAGGGTGAAGAGGAGATGGCAGAGTTGATAGCCTCTCTGGATATGGAGTTGTTTGTCATGGACTATGATCACAATGCCCCGGATCAGGAACATCTTTTAAATACACATGAACCATTCTTTAAGATTATAAGGGAAAAGCATCCTGATATGCCGGTGGTATTTATGACTGCTCCCTATTACCATTATCCTATGGAAAGAAATGATTATGCGGATAAGGATAAGAGGAGAGAAATAGTGTACAGGACGTTTAAAAGGGCAAAAGAGGCGGGAGATGGAAATGTATATTTCTTAGACGGTTATGAATTTTTCCAAAAGTCCATGGCCGATGCCTGCACGGTGGATAATATACATCCTACGGATATAGGTATGTTTTATATGGCAAAAAGTTTGTATCCTATATTGTATGATATTCTAAAAAATAGATAATATTATAAGAGCCCTACGTATATACGTAGGGCTCTTATAATATTATCTAACATTGAATGCTTCATGTGTAAAATAGTAAAAAAATTTATATATAAATAAGGATAAGTAGTCTTGCCCTGATATATGGAACCGGTTGACATACACATGAATATAATATAAAATGCTAATTAGATAATCAAAGGTTGATAATGAATGTTTATGTTAAGTGTAGTTCATATATGAAGGAAGTGGGTACATGGGTAATATAGAAATCAAAGATTTAAAGGATAAAAAATATGATATAGCGACTGTAGGTGAAGTACTTGTAGATATGATCTCTACAGAATATACAGATGGGTTTGATTGTGACACTTATAGAAGATTCTTTGGTGGATCTCCCGCCAACATTGCAATGAATGTAAAAAAACTGGGCATAAACTCCACTATTATATGTTGTGCAGGTAGCGATGAAATGGGGGATTTTCTAATATCCAAGATGAAAATGCAGGGACTTGATACTAGTAATGTTAAGAGAGCATATTCTTCAACATCCATGGTACTTTTAAATAAAAGTCAATCTAGCCCTATACCGATATTTTATCGTGGTGCAGACTATAGAATAGTATTTGATGAGTCTATAGAAGATGTTATAAGGACATCAAAAATAGTTCATTTTTCTACATGGCCCATATCAAGGGAGCCATCTAGAAGCGCTATAGAGAAAATCATAGAGGTAGCTAAGGAAAGTGGTACTATAATAGGATTTGACCCAAATTATCATCCTGCATTATGGGAAAAAGGTTATGACGGGGTTTCATATATAAAGGGAATTATAAAAGATGTAGATATAATAAAACCTAGTGAGGATGATGCAAAGCGTCTATTTGGGGAAGAAAGTATTGATGAGTATATTGCAAGATTTTTAGATCTTGGAGCAAAATTGGTTATAATGACATTAGGTAAAGACGGGCTTGTAGCTTCTGATGGGAAAACAACAATTAGAATGGATAGCGTGGCAGACAATGTGATGGATACCACCGGGGCGGGGGATGCTTTTTGGTCGGGCTTTTATGCAGCTATTGTAAAAGGATATGATGTTAAGGATGCGATAAGGCTTGGAAATGCATCTAGTGCATATAAACTTAGATATACAGGTGCAGTTGTAGATTTTCCAAGTATAGATAGACTAAAGGATTTGTATGAAATATAAGGGAGAGAAAATTATGCATATAGCTTTTTTAAATCCACAGGGTAATTTTGATAGGAAGGATTCATATTGGACTGAACATCCGGATTTTGGAGGACAGCTGGTATATGTAAAGGAAATAGCCTCTGCAATGGCAAAACAAGGTCATAATGTGGATATAATAACCAGGCAGATAAAAGATAAAAATTGGCTTGAGTTTTCCAATAGGTTTGACTCTTATGATAATGTAAGAAACCTTCGGATTATAAGATTGCCTGCAGGTCCAGATAAATTCTTGGCCAAGGAATCATTATGGGAACACCTAAGTGAATGGGTAGATAATATAATAGATTTTTATAAAACTGAAGCAAAGATGCCTGATTTTATAACTACCCATTACGGAGATGGCGGTATAGCTGGAGCTATGATGTATGAAAAGACTAATATCCCCTTTTCTTTCACCGGTCATTCATTAGGGGCACAGAAGATGGATAAACTGGGGATCAATTCTGAAAATATAGCACAGATGGATGCTAGATATTATTTTACCAAACGAATAATGGCAGAACGCACTGCTATGTCAAACTCAAGCATAATATTTGTATCAACTGCACAGGAAAAGGATGAACAGTATACCCATAGGGCTTATAGAGATGCAGGACAGTTAGATGATATGGGAAAATTCTGTATAGTACCTCCTGGAGTAAATATGGATGTGTTTAGTGCAATGATACCAAATAAGGATGATGCCTTAGAAATGAAGGCATTCATAGATAATATGCTTAAGAGGGATATAGAAAATACTCGCATACAGCTTCCTTCAATAATAGCTGCTAGTCGTCTAGATCCTAAGAAAAATCATATAGGATTAGTGAAGGCATTTGCCAAAAGTAAGGAACTTCAAAAGAAGTCCAATCTCATTATAACCTTAAGGGGAATAGAGGATCCATTTCAGGATTATTCTTTTGTGAAAAAGGAAGAGAGGGAGATATTAGACGAGATAATGGGGATTATAGATAGCTATAATCTTAGAGGAAAGGTGTGTATTTTTAGTATAAATTCACAAAAGCAGCTAGCAGACTGTTACAGGGAACTTGCAAGTAGAAACTCAATATTTTGTTTGACTGCGATGTATGAACCATTTGGCTTGGCACCTATAGAAGCTATGAGTTGCGGGCTTCCGGTAGCTGTTACAAAGTATGGAGGGCCTAATGAGGTGTTAAGGGAAAATGGGGAGGAATATGGAGTGCTAATAGATCCCTTTGATGAGCAGGATATTGCTTTAGGTATTTTAAAGCTATTTGACAATTATGCTTTTTATAGGCATCAGGGAATTAAAAGGGTAAGTAGTAAATATACATGGGATGCAGCTGCACAAGGGTATATAGAAGGTATACAAAAGATCCTTTCAGAAAAAAAAGATTATCATATTTCAAAACTTCATCCTTATTTTAAATCTTCCAATAAGACAAATAGGATAGAGTTAGACTGGCTGACAAGGATATATCTAAGGGGTGAATAATATGCCGGAAATTAGAAAAGATCCTTTTACAGATGAACAAGTTATAATAGCGATGGAACGTGCAAAGCGCCCTACAGATTTTCATGATGATGGGAGTAATAAGGAAGAAAAGACGTGTTTTTTTTGTCGGGGAAGAGAAAAGTTGACGCCTTCTGAGACCTTTAGAATAGACGATGATAATGGGGAGTGGATAGTAAGGTCATTTCCAAACAAGTTCCCTATTTTATGTTCTGATATGACCGATGGAAACGGTATTCATGAGGTAATAGTAGATAATTGTGGGCATGATAAAAGCTTTTTTAATATGAATATAAAAGAATTTAAATATATGCTTTTAGCCTATAAAAATCGATATATTGCACTGTATAATACAGCTTCCACTCAATATGTGAGTGTTTTTAAAAATTATCTCAAAAAAGCAGGAGCATCCCTTGATCATCCCCATTCTCAGATAATTTCATTACCGATTATCCCTAATATAATAATGACAGAATTGAATAATTGTAAAAAATTCTATGAATATAGAGGGGAGATAATGCATCAAGTTCTTATAAGAGAGGAACGTGATAAGGGAGATAGGGTTATATTTGAAACGGATAATTTCATTGTAATAGCTCCCTTTGCCAGTAAATATAACTATGAAACTCAGATTATATATAAAAATAAAGGTTTATTTCAATCCATGACAGACCGTATAATAACTGAATTATCAGAGGTGTTCTTTGGCCTTTTTAGCAGATATGGTAATGTACTAGGAAGATTTCCGTTTAATCTTTTTTTACATGCCCATCCAAACTTGATGGAAGATGCACCTTATAATTGGCATCTTCATATTACACCAAGAGTATCTCAGCAGGCAGGTTTTGAGCTGTCAACGGGTATATATGTAAATGATATCCCACCTGAAAAGGCGGCTAAATTGCTGATTTCTGCCGGACATTGATGAAAGATTGCAAAAAATAATTCTTTGCTATAAAATAGATATAAAATATAAGGGACTAGACGGAGGTTGATGTTATGCCCACAATAAAGGATGTGGCAGAAAAGGCGGGGGTATCTGTAACAACCGTATCTAGAGTGTTAAACAATCGAGGTTATATAAGTGATGCTACCAGAAAAAAAGTTCAGCAGGCAATGAAACAGTTAAATTATCAGCCTAATGAGCTAGCACGATCATTGTATAGACAAAAATCTAATATAATTGGTGTAATTGTGCCAACCGTTTCACATCCCTTTTTCGGAGAATTGGTAAGTTCTATAGAGTATTATGCATGTAAAGGTGGTTACAAACTTTTACTTTGCAATTCTCATCTGGAAGCAGAAAAGGAAAAGGACTATATAGATATGTTGAGAAGGAATCAAGTAGACGGTATAATTATGGGTAGCCATACGTTGAATGTAGATGAATATGCCTTTACCAATTTGCCCATAGTAACATTTGATAGATGTATATCCGATAGCATACCGTATATAGCATCGGATAACTATGAAGGCGGACGTATAGCTACAAAATTATTGGTAGACCAAGGGTGTAAAAAGATAGCCCATATAAGCGGTAATTTAACCCTGAATTTATTGGCAAATAAAAGATATGAAGCCTTTGTTGAGGTAGCAGAAGAAAATAATGTGGGATATATAAATGTCCAAACAAGTATAAATGTTTTTGATGATACCAAATATGAGAAGATTATTTTTGACCTATTAAAAGAACACCAAGATATAGATGGAATATTTGCCAGTAGTGATGTTATGGCAGCCTACGCAATAAAGGTATGCAGGAGATTTGGTAAAAAAGTGCCTGAAGACATAAAGATAGTGGGATATGATGATATAAATATCGCTTCTTTGGCCATACCTTCTATTACTACCATAAATCAGCCTATAGACGAAATGAGTGAATTGGCTATAGAGCTTATTATAAAGCAGATAGATGGTAAAAGAGTGCCTACCAAAAACATATTTCCTGTTACTTTGGTTAGGCGGGAGACAGCATAAAATTTTTTTGTTTTTGTATGTCAATCGGTTGACATACATGGCCAATTAGTTGTATAATAAAGTTGCATTGCAGAAAGGACACAAATATATAATAATTCATATAAGGAGGATAACTATGAAAAAAGTAAAAGTACTGTCAATCCTTATTTCTTTATTATTGGTAGTTTCCATTTTATCAGCTTGTGGCTCCGATGATAAAAAGACAGTTGATGAGGAAACAACCAATGAGCAAACGGATCAACAAGAAAAGAAGGAAGATGTTAAAGATGATTCAAAAGGTTCAGGGGAAAAAGTAAAAATAAGTCTTCTTAACTCAAAGGGTGAAATTCAGGCCCAATTAGAAGAAAGTGCAAAGGTTTTCGAAAAGGATACAAATATAGAGTTGGAGATTGTTCCTTGTGCTGCAGGGCAATCACCTTTTGAAAAGGCAAGTTCGATGTATGCATCAGGAAATGCACCGGCACTGCTTATGATAGATACAGGTGATATAGCCAAATTTAAGGATAAACTTTTAGATCTATCCGATGAAAAATGGGTAAACGATGTGGTAGAAGGTGCTTTAAACGACTACAAAATGGATGATGGCAGGATGGTTGGTTTTCCTTTTGCTGTAGAAGGGTTCTCATTTATATATAACAAACAGATATTAGATAAGGCGGTTGGAGGAGAATTTGATCCTGCGTCTGTAAAAACTCGTAGTGATCTGGAAAAACTATTTAAAGATATTGAAAACTCAGGCGTAGCGCCTCTTGTAATATCACCAATGGATTGGTCATTAGCAGGCCATTTCTTACCGATTTCCTATATAACCCAATCCTCTGAAGGTGATGCATTTGATAAAATGGTGCAGGATTTAAAAGAAGGAAAATCAGATTTGGCGAACAACGATCAGTTTAATGGCTTGATTGAAACTTTTGATTTGATGAAGAAGTATAATATAGATAAGGAAGATCCATTGTCAGGTACTTATGATAGAGGGCCTGAGCTATTAGGTAGCGGTAAGGTAGGTATTTGGTTTATGGGTAACTGGGCATGGCCTCAAATTGCAGAATTTGATACTGCAGACGGACAATATGGTTTTATACCTGTACCGATAAGCGATAATGCAGATGACTATGGAAATAGTCAAATACCTGTATCCGTAACCAAACCTCTGGTATTGGATAAAGAACAAAATTCTGAGGAACAACAAGAAGCAGCTAAGAAATTCTTAGAGTGGATAGTATATGAGGATAATGGTCAAGATGCATTAGTAAACAATGCTCACATAATACCTGCGTTTAAAAATATTACATTGGAGCCTCAGGATCCATTGGCTAAATCTATTAAGAAGTATATGGATGAAGGGAAGACATTAGATGCACCTACTCTTTTGCCTCCAGATCATTGGTCACAGGTAGGCGCATCCATGCAAAAATATTTAGATGATCAGATAGATAAAGCTGGATTGGCCAAAGAAATTGAAGATTATTGGAAGACTGTAGAATAGATGGGACTATTTCAAGGGCGGGAGAAATGTCTACTCGCCCTTGATTATCTAATTATAGGAGGTGTAACGCATGGAAGGTAAAAAGGGAACTTGGGATAAGGTAAAAACATATCTCATGTTTGCCGGGCCCACAACCTTTATTTTCTTTACCGTAGTTATTCTTCCATTTTTATTTGGAATATATTTAACCTTTACTAACTGGGATGGTGTATCTAAAGATTATTCTTTGGTGGGATTTCAAAACTATGCATCGGTCTTTAGGGATCCAAAGTTTTGGAGTTCATTTTTGCTAACGTTAAAATATGTGCTTTTTATTGTTGTATTTATAAATGTAATTGCTTTTTTACTGGCATATTTGCTCACTAGTGGAGTAAAGGGACAAAATTTTTTTAGAGCAGGATTTTTTCTGCCGAATCTTATTGGAGGAATAATATTAGGTTTTATATGGCAATTTATGTTTTCAAATGTATTGGTATATATGGGAAAAGCATTGGGCATCCAAAGTATTTCAACTTCATGGTTGTCAAATCCTAATAAGGCTTTTTGGGCTCTTGTAGTAGTTACGGTATGGCAATATTCCGGCTATATGATGGTCATATATATATCTGGATTTATGAATATACCTAAAGATATATTAGAAGCAGCAAGTATAGATGGTGCTAATGGCTTTGTAAGATTAAAGAGTATAATACTTCCACTTATGGTTCCTTCATTTATAATATGTGTGTTTTTGTCTCTCCAAAGGGGATTTATGGTATACGATTTAAATATTTCTCTAACAGGTGGAGGACCATATAAAAGTACAGAAATGATTTCTATGCATGTATATGAAAAGGCATTTTTGTCCCAACAATATGGAGTGGGGCAATCTGAGGCATTTGTCTTGTTTATAATAGTCGCTGTTGTAACATTGCTTCAGGTATATTTTAGCAAAAAGTTGGAGGTAGAGGCATAATGAAAAAAGAGGGAACAATATCTAAATGGATAAAAGTTATAGTACTTGCTATTTTACTGTTTCTATATCTGGTTCCATTTATTTTGGTATTAATAAACTCCTTTAAACCTAGAAGTGCTATAATCTCCAATCCACTGGCAGTTAGTTCTCAATGGAACTTTTCAAATTATGTAGATGCCTTTAAAAAGATGGATTATCTGCATGGATTTTTAAATTCTTTTATAGTAACCGCCGGTAGTGTGATACTAATTGCTATTTTATCTTCTATGACCGCTTATTTATTTGTTAGGTACAAGTGGAAATTTAATAAATATATGTTTTTTGTAATGGTAGCATCTATGATAATACCATTTCAAGCTATAATGATACCATTGGTACAGATATACGGCTCAATAAATATGTTAAACAGCAAATGGGTACTTATTTATATGTATATAGGATTTGGTACTGCATTAGCAGTATTTATTTATCATGGATTTATAAAAAGCGTGCCTGCTGAGCTGGAGGAAGCGGCTATGATAGATGGTTGCAATAAATATCAGACTTTTTTTAAAATCGTATTTCCACTGCTCAAGCCTATCACCAGTACGGTTATAATACTCGATGTCCTTTGGATTTGGAATGATTTTTTACTTCCATCTCTAGTCTTAACAACCCAGAAACAAAGGACTTTGCCCTTATCTACCTATTATTTTTATGGTACCTATACGGTAGACTATGGATTGCTAATGGCTGGGCTTATGCTTACAATAATACCGGTAATAGTAATATATTTGTTTATGCAAAAATATATAATAAATGGCGTAATACAGGGTTCTATAAAGTAATCTTAAAGGAGAGTATTTAGACAATAATGGATATGTTAGAAAAGGCAAATCGGTTTGTGGAGCAAAATCAAGGGAAAGTAGTTAATAAATATAGACTTAAGTATCATTTGATGGGTCAATATGGTTGGATAAACGATCCAAATGGATTTATATATTACAATGGTAAATATCATCTTTTTTATCAGCATAATCCCTATAAAAGTGTATGGGGTCCCATGCATTGGGGCCATGCAACAAGTAAGGATCTTATAAAATGGGAGTACCAACCTATAGCTTTAGCACCAGATAAGCCATATGATAAGGATGGATGCTTTTCAGGGAGTGCTATTGAAAAAGATGGTATTTTGTATCTTCTATACACTGGCCATGTGATAGGAGATTCTGAAAGGGAAGATGATTATAGTGAAACCCAGTGTTTGGCTTTTTCATATGATGAGGTAAAGTTTATAAAATATGATCATAATCCTGTCATAGGAGTAGATGATATCCCAAAGGTTATTAGCAGAAGGGATTTTCGCGACCCCAAGGTATTTAAAAAAGGCGAAACCTATTATATGGTGTTAGGGTCTAATAATGCTGATGGCAGGGGCGTAGCTGTTATCTATACTTCTTCTAATCTTAAAGAGTGGAGATTTTTAAACACTATAGGAAACGAAAGAAATGATATGGGCAATAATTGGGAATGTCCTGATCTTTTTGAGTTAAATAATAAAGATGTGCTTATTGCTTCTATACAGCATTTTAGTGATGATGGGTCAAAGAGCCATAACGATGTAATATATGCTGTTGGAGTTTTTGATGCTCACGAAGGAAGCTTCAAATTTAAAGATTGCAAGGCAATAGATGCAGGCTTTGATTTTTATGCTCCACAGACCACCATTGATGAAAAGGGGAGAAGGCTCATAGTTGCATGGATGAATGAGTGGAATACGGAAAATCCTACTCATACACTAGGACACAATTGGGCAGGTGCTATGACTATACCACGAGAAGTGGTGCTTAATGGAGATAAATTGAATTTCTTGCCAGTGAAAGAGATTAAGGAATATAGACGAAATGAATTTCTACGAAAGAATATATCCTTAAATGGGGAAAAAGAGTTAGAAATCGGTGGAGATTGCTATGAAATGGAGATAATATTTGATGCAAAGGAAGCTGATGAATTTGGTGTAAAACTTAGAACTGGCAATACTGAAGAAACTGTTTTATCATATAGTAGACAGGATGAATTATTCAGATTTAACAGGGATAGATCCGGTATAGGTCCTAAGGGAGAGCGTCAGGCCAAGGTTGAGTTAAAAAATGGTTTGTTAGATTTAAGGATATTTGTAGATATAAGCTCAGTTGAAATATTTATAAATGGTGGAGAGGTAGTAATGACTGGCAGAATTTATCCAAGCGAAGATTCCAAGGGTATAAAGCTCCTATCCAAAGGAGAATGTAATATACTATCTCTTAAAAAATGGGATATCATGTAAGGAGAATGATGATGTCAAGGATATTTACTATTGGAGAGGCTTTAATAGATTTTATTCCAGCAGAAAAGGGATTAAGCCTCAAAGCAGTTACATCCTTTAAAAAGGCTCCAGGGGGTGCTCCCGCCAACGTGGCAAGTGCAGTGGCAAAGCTTGGGGGAGATAGTGCTTTTATAGGGAAGGTGGGGAATGACCCATTTGGAGATTTCCTAATAGATACTTTAGATGATACAGGTGTAGACACTGGATATATAATAAGAACATCAATGGCTAATACGGCATTGGCTTTTGTGAGTCTAAAACTAGATGGTAATAGAGATTTTTTGTTTTATAGAAATCCTGGTGCCGATATGCTACTTGAAGAGGATGAGATAGATAGTAGCTGGTTCAATAAGGGAGATATACTGCATTTTGGTTCTGTAGACTTGATTGAAGCTCCTGTGAAATACGCCCACATAAAGGCTATAAAAACTGTCAAGGCTAGAAATGGATTGATAAGTTTTGATCCTAATGTACGTCTACCACTTTGGGATGATAGGAAAATGTGTAGAAATACCATAAGGGAATTTATACCTTTTGCCAATATTCTTAAGATAAGCGATGAGGAGATAGAGTTTATAACCGGTATAAAAGATGAAAAGGAAGCTATAGATTCCTTATTTATAGGAGATGTTGGAATAATTATTTGTACAAAGGGTTCGAAGGGTGCAGCGCTTTATACTAGAAAATTTAAGGTCGAAGTCCCTGGAGAAGATGTAAAGGCAGTAGATACTACTGGGGCGGGAGATGCGTTTATGGGTGCATTTCTCTATAAAATGCAATATGAAAACATGGATGTAAAGGGATTGGAACAGACTATGGCATACAATATGTTGAAGTTTGCAAACAAAGCTGCATCCATAAGCGTAACTAGGCAGGGGGCAATAAGCTCCTTACCTTCAATAGAAGAGGTTGATTACTAAACACCAATATTTTTTTAAAAATATTGGTGTTTTTTTATTTTGTTTATTCAAAGTACATAAATTGAGGTATATATTATATAGTATTTAATATAATTATTTTAAGAAAGGAACAAATAGATGTTACAATATGCTATACAGGTAGCCTTAGAAGCCCATAAAGGGCAAAAGAGGAAGGGGACTAGCATACCATACATAGTTCATCCAGTGGAAGTAGGCATAATACTTGGACAAAATGGCGCAGAGGAAGAGGTTATAATTGCAGGTATACTACATGATACGGTGGAAGATACAGATTTGACCCTTGAGGATATAGAGAGGATGTTTGGAACAAAGATACGGGATTATGTAGAAGGGGTTTCAGAACCGCAAAAGGGCATACCTGGAGTTACCTGGAGGGATAGAAAAGAACATACCATTGAGTATATAAAAGGGGCAAAGTTGGAGGTTAAGCTTATTTCATGTGCAGATAAGTTGAGCAATATGCGTAGTATATATAATGATTATATTAATATTGGCGATGGGTTATGGGATAGGTTTAATGCCGGATATGATGAACAGAAGTGGTATTATATAAATTTAGCTAAAAGTCTATCAAGTTTAGGCAGGTTGAACTATAATATGTACTTCGAACTGTGTGATATAATAGGCAAAGTGTTTGGAGTATAGTGGTGAGGGGGAGTGGATGATGGACAGGCAGAAATATAGTGAATGGGTTGATTATATATTGAGTGAAGGGCGAATAAAGCCGCCTAGGAAATTTATCGAAGATTATGATAGATGGGAGCATAGGATTATGCTGGGGCGGTTGTTGGCCCATGACAGCCAATATGTTCCCGCCATAGAGTTGTTTGAGAGTATAGCATATGAGGATATAGAGGACATAGACCAAAAGATATGGGCGCTTATGGATCTTGGAATATGTTATTGGTTAGGAAAGAGGGATATGGAAACGGCTATAGGCTGTTTAGATGTGGCATTATACCTTGCTGAAGATGAAGAGGTAAAACTGAAATTCTCTAGACGAGGGGAGATATGGTACAATCGCCTAAAGCTCATAAAGCTAGTATATGGCAGTGAACAAGCTAATCGGGAATGCAATGATACTATGATATCCCAAATTCTAGCTGGACAGGATACGAAATATAACAGCTATCTATATTATGGATATATTTATAAGGGAGAAGAAGAGAGGCAAAAGGGTAATTTAAGCTTGGCCATAGCATACATAAAAAAGGCGGGAGCATATGTCATGGAAGATACCCATACATTAGAGGTGGAATATATGTATAAGGAAGATATGGAGGATTTGGACAAGGCCTATAAACGGATCTATAGCTATGTAAATAGTGCTGCACGATTTCCGGCCATGTTTATAATTTAGCAAATAGCACAAAAAGCCCCAATTTGTTGTCGAAATTGGGGCTTTTTATGGTATAATAAAATATATCAAAATCTTCCATGGACGGTGAATTGAATGAAACATAAATATGATGATATAGATATAGAATACATTAAAAATAGGATTAATCCCAGAACAGGGGCATTGAAGGTTGCTCTCATCTACGGGTTAGTAGTTGGGGTATCCCTTTTTTTTCTTAATCGATTTATGGTTTTAGCGCTAGATGATATGAAAATTGGGCATAAAATTACCCTTATAAAGGATGAAATCTTTGTAACTATAACCATGCTCATATTATATATGATCGTCCGAAGACAAATGACATTGCTTAAGAAGTCAGTAGATAAGGTATATGATGGATACCGTGAATTAGATATTGCAAATAGACAGCTAAGTGCTACAAAAGAATTGTTGAAGGAGAATTTTGAGACCTTAAATCAGCATCAAGATGAGCAGATAAAATTGCAAGAGAGATTGTGGCATCAACGCAACTTATCCAAAAGTATCATAAATGATGTGGGAGCTATAATATTAATGTGGTATCCCGACGGGAGCATGAATATATTCAACCCTTTTGCTGAGGAGATTACAGGATATAAGGCATCAGAAGTATTGGGTAAGCGGTGGATAGATATCCTCATTCCTCTAGAAGATCGGGAGTATATGCAATCTGTATTTGATAGAATACTAGAAAGTGATTTTTTAAGGCATGAAAACCGTATAATATGTAAAGATGGAGGAATGATGGATATACTATGGAGCAATAGTATATTAAGAGATAAAGATGGCAATATCTCTGAGATCATATCCATTGGAACTGATATAACAGAGCGGAAGGAGATGGAAAAGCGTCTGCATATGATGGCATATTATGACACATTAACCGGCCTTCCAAATCGTATCATGATAGAAGAGAAATTTGACAAATTGCTATCGGGACATAATGATGATGGGTTTAGAGCAGCAATAATGATTCTAGATATAGATAATTTTAAAAATATAAATGAAACCCTTGGTCATAATGTTGGCGATATGTTGTTAAAAAATGTTGCTAATGTATTGAAAAAATATATAAAATCACCGAATATGCTAGGGCGAATAAGCGGTGATGGTTTTATAGTAGTACTAAATAATATGCAGAATGTAACTGACATAATAGGACGCGTGATGGATGTACAGCAATATCTAAAGAGGACATGGTATGCAGATGGGCGGGAGATTTTTGTATCTACCAGTGTAGGGATTGCGTTATATCCTGACCATGGTAAAGATGCTTCCATTCTTATAAAAAATGCCTCTACTGCAATGTTCTATGTAAAAGAGCGTAGCAAGGATGATTATGCATTTTATATAAAGGATATGGAAAAGAATGCGTTTGAACGCATGGAGATGCTTAATATGCTGTGTAGTGCCATTGAAAAAGGGGAGTTTAGCCTTTACTATCAACCACAGGTGGATATAAAAACAGGAAAAATAGTAGGTGCAGAAGCACTAATAAGGTGGACTCATTCGAAGAGGGGTGCTATCTCTCCGGCGGATTTTATTCCCATAGCGGAACAAGGCGGATTAATAGGAAAAATTGATAAATGGGTAATAAAGGAAGTATTTAGACAGAAGAAGATATGGGATAAAAAAGGTTACAAGGATGTGGAGTTGTCTTTAAATATTTCTGCGAAGACCTTAATGTATGGTGATTTGATAGAATATATTAAATCCTTGATTGGATGTATGGATGTTACAAAGGATTATATATGCTTTGAAATTACGGAGACTGCACTATTAAATGATTGGGAAACTGCTATTTTAGTTATAAATGATCTGAGAAGCATGGGATTTAAGGTGGCTCTAGACGATTTTGGTACTGGTCATTCCTCACTCACATATCTTAAAAAGCTGCCCATAGATGTATTAAAGATAGACAGGCAATTTATAAATGATATAGATGAAAGTAATGATAGGGAAGGTTTAATTTCGCCATATATTATTCAAATGGCCCATGCCTTAAAATTAAAGGTGGTGGCAGAGGGGGTAGAAACTCCCAAACAGCTGAAATTCCTTGAAGATCATGGTTGTGATATAGGTCAAGGATATATATTTAGTAAGCCTATCTTACCTGAAAAAATCGAAGAAATGTTTTAAAATTCTATACCTTATGATTTTTCTACAAGTTCTTATACTTGTATATAGCCCGTTGAAAATGCTTTTTATAAAGTATGTAGAATTTAACATAGGACCATAAAAATAGATGGTTTACAAAGCATATAAATGATGCTACCCTAGGTATAAATTAAATTCTGCTTAAATGAAGGAAGGGATATATGTGAAAAATCACAAAGTGCTTGTTGCAATACCCGATGGATATACTAGGGATACATTCTTTACCCCCATGGTAAGAGATAGGATGGCAAAGATGCCTGGATTGGAATTCATATGGAATATGGGTACAAAACAATTTTCCAAGGAAGAGATAGGCAATATTTTAACAGATTGTAGCTCATGTATTTTGGGATGGGGTGCTCCTAGGCTTACTACAAAAATGCTTCAAGAAAAGGACCAACTTAAACTTATAGCTATATTAGGCGGAGGGGTAAAACCATATATAGAAGAAGATTTTTTTGACAAAACAGATAAAACACTCATCAATCAGACCGATGTTATGGCAAAATCTGTAGCTGAGGCGACCCTGGCATATATGTTGTCAGGACTTAGGGATATACCATATTATGACCATGGTATGAAAAATTCATTTCAGTGGAGAAGCGATAAATTTTTTAATCAGGGATTATTCTACAAGACCGTTGGCTTAGTTGGTTTGGGTAAGGTAGGTCGGTATCTTATAGAATTCTTAAAACCATTTAATGTTGATATCATCATATATGATCCATATTTGGACGCCAGTACTATAGAGGGAGATAATATAACCATAGAGCAAAATCTCGATAGCCTTTTGTCAAGGGCTGATATAATCTCTATCCATGCGGGCTACACAGAGGAAACCCATCACATGCTAAATAAAGCTAGACTCTCTAAGATAAAGGATGGGGCTTTACTCGTTAATACTGCCAGGGGAGGGATTATAGACGAAGCTGCACTGGTAGAAGAATTGAAAAAGAATAGATTTAAGGCAGTGCTTGATGTTTATGAACGGGAGCCCCTATCAGAAGATAGTGGTCTAAGAAACCTAGACAATGTAGTACTCATTCCACATATGGCCGGGCCTACTATTGATATGAGGCAGTATATGGCACTGGCTCTTTTGAACGATATATATAAGTTTTTAAATGGTGATAAAGATCTATCATGCATACTAAATAAAGAACGGGTAAATATTATGACATGAAAATGCCATATATAAAGGATCTAGGGGGAAAAAATTGCTTATGCGGGGCAAGATTTATAATAGAAATTTGATTAGGATATTTTTAAGTTTTTTAGCCATAGTTACCCTGATGTCCATATTTAATTACATCATATTTCAAAACTCCATGACCGGTATGTACAATCAGGTTAAGGAGAATAACCAATTGGTCGTAAGAAATATGATACAGGCATTTGATAATTGTTTTCGGGATATTGATAATGTCTTCTATACAATAGATATGTTTGGATTAAGTGATGCAAATATCTATGCATCCACTGGGCATGAAAATTTTAATTTTTATAATGCCTACATGGGGAAGGATAAGCTGTCCGATATACTCTCCACTTCTCCGGAGTATGTTGAAGATATTATTATATATTCTGACAAATCCAATATGACTTTAACTCCAGATGGTACAATACGGATGGATGACCTTTTTAATAAAAAGTACAGCAGCTCCAAATATTCAATATCGTTTTGGAAAAATTTCAGCAACACTAGTCATCCTATGCAGATAATCGGACCTGATATGTATGTGGATCAGTTTAATTTTAACCGAGGCAGGGAGCTTATGGTTATTGTGTCGGGAAATATGGTAAATAAAAGAAATGCCACCGTTCTTGTGGTTATAAATAAAGGAAAGCTCCTCAATCATATTAATTATGACAATATATTAGAGGGTACAACACTTATGTTGCTAGATGATAGCAACAATATAGTATTGAATATAGGTGAAAAATCAATAATAGATGCACTTAATAGGCCTGATTTGGTGGTATCTGGGAACTCATTTAAGGATAGAAACTATGAGTATCATATAGAGAAGTCTGAATATAATAATTTTACATATATTCACATACTGCCAATTAGCTATGCAGGTATGTTTAGAATGGTAAAGACCAATCGTAACATACTCATTATAAATATTTTGTGCGGTATCATAGGATCCTTGTTATTAAGTTTATACCTATACAATCCCCTAAAACACATTCTATCTATGTTTGGAGTTACTACCCAGAGTCAGAAGATAGGAGATGGCTGGCAATATATAGGCAATAATATAGAAATGATGCAGAAGGAGAAGAGGAACTTAAGGCTTAAGGTATCTGATATGGCGAAGAAGGTACAGGTAAGTATATTCTGGCAGATGATACAAACAGATGAATATCAGATGGATTTAAAGGAGCAGGTGGATCTATATTTTTCTCCTTTTTTCCAGGATGGCAAATATGTTTTAATATTGTTTAATTTTTATCCTGTTAAAGACGCTGATATGGCTTCGTTTGACGGTGTTTATATATCAGAGCAGGTGGAGGGGATGCTAGGGGCAATTTTTAGTCATTCATTTGCTACATCTGGAGAAAATCATCAAATTATGGCGTTAGTGGGAGTTTCACATGATTATGAACGGGATCAGGTGGTGGAGGCTCTCAACAAGGTACAGAATCATATAAAAGAATATATTACCGTTATAGGCATTAGCAAATTCTATAATAGCGATATTGAGTTTGGAAATGCATATAACGATGTAAAGATATGTATGTCATGCCGAAATATAAGACCTTCAAACCAAATTATAGACATTGAAAATATAGAATATAATCCAGAGATGTATTATCCAGATAATTTAAAGGACAAGATATATAACTATATACTAAGTGGTAACAGTGATAAATGTAAAAAACTTATGCACGATGTACTGGATGAAAACCTTAAGAAGAATATACTCTATATAAAATATGTAAATATAGTGACTGATATATTTAACTGCATTATTCAAACCTTGGCCTTTTGTGGATATGACCAAAAGACTATCTTTACTATAGAAAAGAATTTTCTAAACATGCTAGAGGGGCAGATAGAAGATGATGAAATAAGGTGGCTTTTAGATACCATAATAGAACAGTCTGCAAAAAAGGTAAATATGAGCGGTAATAAGCTTAATAAGGCGTTTATAATTGAATATATCAATCTTCATTATATGGAGGATTTATACCTTGATAATATATCAGAAGTGGTAGGAACTACGCCTAAGTATTTTTCAAACTTTTTTAAAAGAGAGTTTGGCATTAATTTTGTTGACTACCTAAATCAGGTGCGGATAAATCATGCTAAGGAATATCTAAAGAATTCCAATATGACTATAAAGGATATAGGTGAAAAAGTGGGATATGCTAGTCCTACTACCTTTACCACCACTTTTAAAAAATATTGTGGTGTTTCACCATCAAAGTACCGAGAAAACGCAAAAGCCTAGATTATATAATTCTATGGCTTTTGCTTTTTCTATATACGGTATTTGCCTGTCTATATGTCTTTTTATTGTATAGCAAGCTATTGAGGTATTTTACGTAGCATGTAGAAAACGATAGATTTACATCTCAAAAGTCCCCGTGCTATATTGGGCATGCAAACAAAATTAATTTGCAGGGAGGTATTAAATACAATGAAAAATGTCTCATTTAAAAAAGTAATAAGCATGGCCTTGGTACTTAGTATGATGCTTTTACTTATTGTGGGTTGTGGAAGCAAAGATAATAATGATGCTGAACCACAAAATAGTACCACAGAGGATTCAAAAACTGATGATACAAAGGACCAAACGGAAGACTATGGTGATACAGGGGGGTTGGAGCTTCCGATAGTAGATAAACCGGTAACGATAAAAATACTGGCCTCTACCAACGTAACAAATCTTGAAGAAAAATCTGTAATGCAGGAACTGGAAAAAAGGACGGGAGTTAAGCTGGATATACAGGAAGTACCGGATACTGGTTCAGCATATAGTGAAAAATTCAATGTCATACTATCTTCTGGTAAATTGCCCGATATCATGTTAACCGGGGCATATAAGGAAATTAATGCCATAGGTGATAATAGCGGGGCTTTTGTAGATTTAAATGAATATGTTGATATATTACCTAATTTTAAGAGTATATTCGTGGATGATCCTGAGAATAGTTGGGCACTCAAATCGTATTCATCTCCCCAAGGCAAGATGTATATGTGGCCTAAATACAATGCAAACCGTACAGTAAATCATGGATATCTCTATAGGAAAGATATATTTGATAAAAATGGCATAAAGGCTTGGACCAATACAGATGAGTTTTATGATGCACTTAAAAAACTAAAGGAGATATACCCCGATTCCATACCATTTGCAAGCAAGCTGCAAGGTAACATATTCAATAGATTATCATATGGTTGGGGTATTGTTGTCCCAACGACAGCAGGTGGACAGGTGGTCTATTACAACGAAGATGAAAAGGTATGGAAACCATCTGTAACAGCTCCTGAGTTTAAGGATATGCTAGATTTTATGAAGAAACTATATGATGAAGGACTGTTAGATCCTGAGTTCTTGACTGACACCGAGGCTAGCTGGTCAGGCAAGATGACCCAAGAGGACAAGGCTTTTGTTACATTTGACTGGATTGGCAGAATGGATATGTTTAGGGAACAGGTAAAGGACAGTATCCCCAATTATGATTTGAGATATGCACTGCCAATAGGACCTGTAGGCAAATGGCTCACCCTTGACAAGGTGGTAAACTACGGAATTTGTATTGCAAACAATCCAAATAAGGAAGCAGCCCTCAAGCTTATGGATTATGTATCTAGCCCTTCAGGTGCAGAACTTATGACCATGGGTATAGAAGGTGTAACCTATGAAAAGGATGGTAGTGGTAATATCGCATACCCCGAACTTGCAGATCGAGAAGCTATAAGCATTAAAGACTTAGAAGAAAAGTACGGTATGTTTGCAGAAGGCACATATACCCGTATGGCGCCTGAATCTGTATATTTCAACTTGACTGAAAGGGAAAAGGAAGCAGAAGAGATAATGGTTAAAAATGACCGTCTAGCTCCAAATGACCCAATACTCAAGTTTACAGATGAAGAACAGGCAAAGCTCAACCAGCTTGAATCTAATCTAGCATCTGGTGCTATAGAGTTTGCCGCTAAGTATGTTATGGAATCTTCATATGGCGACAAGGAATGGGATGATTGGGTAAAGAGAGCAGAAAGCTTAAAGCTAAACGAGGTAAACGATATATATAATCAGGCCCAGAAGAGATTTGATGAAGGAAAATAAATTGTGCAGTGGGAAAGGGGGAGATAAAATCTCCTCTTTTCACTCTATTTTATCTAATGAATGGGAGTTGAAAATCGTATGCGAGCGAATTCAAATCAGGGCAGTGCTATAAAGCATCTAAAAAGAGACTGGCAACTTCTTCTTATATTGCTCCCTGGTATGTTGTTTTATATTATATTTCGATATGGCCCCATGTATGGCATAGTGATTGCCTTTAAAGATTATAATATATTTGAAGGTGTTTCCAAAAGTCCGTGGGTAGGTTTTAAATATTTTGATATGTTTTTTAAAGATCCTAATTTCTATAAATTATTTAGAAATACATTTTTGATAGGAATATACAGCCTGTTTTTTACTTTCCCTTTTCCTGTCCTCTTTGCTATTTTGTTAAATGAGGTAAAAAATGTCCACTTTAAAAAGACGGTGCAGACAGCTAGCTATTTGCCATCATTTTTGTCCGTAGTGGTAATATGCAGTATGGCCATAGACTTTTTGTCACCTAATAATGGGATGATAAATAACATAAGGGCAGCTTTGGGATTGGAAAAGATATATTATATGACCAAACCGGAATGGTTTCGCACAGTATATATTATGACTGAAATATGGCAAGGCACGGGTTTTAATGCAATTATATATATTGCAGCTATTACTGCTATAGATCCATCGCTTTATGAGGCAGCTGAAATTGATGGTTGTTCAAGGGTAAAGAAGATGTGGTATATCACTTTACCTGCCATAATGCCTACTATAGTTACGCTGTTTATCATAAAATCGGGGCAGGTATTTAAAGTAGGATATGAAAAGATACTCCTTCTATATAATCCGGCAACATATGAAGTAGCTGATGTATTTTCTACATTTGTATATAGAAAAGGACTGGTGGATTTGGACTACAGCTATGCTACAGCTGTAGGATTGTTTGAATCGGTGGTTGCACTTGCACTGCTGCTCATTACAAATACAATCAGTAAAAAGGTAAATGAACAAAGTTTGTGGTAGGGAGAATAGAGATGAATAAAAAATGGACTTTATTTGATTATATAAATACCATAATAATGGTTTTGATTCTCATAATAACCGTATATCCCTTTATCTATGTAGTGGCTGTGTCTTTCAGCGATAGTGTCTATATACTACAAAATAAGGTAAAGTTTTTCCCAAGGGGATTTAATGTAAAGGCGTACAAGATGATATTTGAATCGCCTAAAATTCCTAGGGCATATCTAAATACTATAATGTATACGGTGGTAGGAACAAGTATAAATGTCTTCCTAACTGCCATAACAGCTTATCCCTTAGCCAGGAAGGATCTGTTTGGTAAAAAGGTCTGGATGACGCTTATAATAATCACCATGTTTTTTAACGGAGGTATGATTCCTAACTATTTGGTTGTGCAGAAGCTCAAGCTCCTTGATACCATATGGGCACTAGTTATACCAAACGCTATATGGACATATGAACTGCTTGTAACCAAAAGTTTTTATGAATCTTTACCACATAGCCTGTATGAATCGGCTGTAATAGATGGGGCATCAGAGGCCAGAATAATGTTTCAGATATACATGCCCCTATCAAAGGCCTGTCTGGCCTCCATTACCCTGTTTTATGTTATGGGACACTGGAATAGTTATTTTCTTCCGATGATATATTTAAATGACATGGAACGCTATCCCTTGCAGGTGGTATTGCGGGAGATGCTCATACTCGATACGGCGAAACGTTCTGAGGCATTAGGTGAGTACTCCTCTTTGACTCCACAGGCACTTAAAAATGCCACCATATTTGTTTCCATATTGCCTATACTGGCCCTTTATCCGTATATACAAAAGTATTTCGTAAAAGGTGTCATGCTAGGATCCGTAAAAGGGTGATGAAAGGTAAAAAAGCCCTGTATTGCACTCTATAGAATGCAATACAGGGCTTTTTTATGTAACAAGATATACTTTAGATACATAATATGCAGTACATAGGTTATACAGGTAGGTGATAAAAATGGAGTCATGTAGAATTATTACGTTAAAAAAATGGTGGCGAATGATTGTCTGCATAATAGCCATAGCTGTTATAGTAAGTGGACTTGTGAGCGGATGCATTTTAAGCAAGGTATATATATCTACAAGCACCTTTATAGTAGATGGGCTGTGCATAGGTGATGAATATATAGTATCAAGGGGTGCAAAGGCATACAGAGCAGTAGCTGCCAGTAATCAGGTGATGGAAGAGGTCATAAGTCGTCTCAATCTTAATTATGATGTTAAGGATATGCAAAAGAAAACAAAGGTATCCTACGAAGAAAACACAGGACTTATATATATTGCAATAGAGGATAGGGATGCAAAGACTGCATATCAAATAGCCAATACATTAGTCGATGTAATGCAGGAGAGAATAGAAGAGATTTTTGGGAAAAACTATCTTAGGGTATTGGATAATCCATGTATCCCGTCTCGTCCCTCAAGACCTAATGTACCGCTTAATATATTTATATCAGCTTTGATTGGTATATTCCTATCTGCCCTCATTATAGCGTGGAATGAACGGGACAAGGGAAAATAATATGTCATGCTTTATAATCTCATTTATGATCTCCAGCATGATGATGCCGTATAGCAAGACGATTTGATATAACCGACAAACCTGGTGGTAGGAAGGCGCACAAAGGGTCTGTTCCCATTTTAGGGGGCATGGGAATTTATATAGCATTTATTGTGTCCATATTGATAAGCATGGATTATACGATTGATATACAGCGCCTTATCATATATTCAGGATTGATGTTGGTAGTGGGGATCTTAGATGATATAAAGGATATAAAGGCCATATACAAACTTGCGCTGGAAACTATAAGTGCATTATTAGCAGTTCTCTCAGGCGTAATGCTCCATACTATACCAGATGGTATGTGGTGGTCATCCTTTGTCAACGTAACAATTAGCATAGTATGGATGGTGGGCATTACAAATGCAGTAAATATAGTAGATGGGCTGGATGGATTGGCAGGAGGCATTGCATTTATTGGCAGCTGTGCTTTTTTAGCTATATTTATGATATATGATTATGCTATGTTAAGCCAGCTTGCGTTGATATTTATGGGTGCCATACTAGGATTTTTAATATACAATTTTTATCCCGCAAAACTTTTTATGGGTGATGGCGGCAGTCTGTTTTTAGGATTTATATTGTCTATATTTTCCATAATATACATCAACACGGATAAAAGTGATACATCCGTATGGGTGCCCATAGTAATACTGGCCGTGCCCATATTTGAAACCGGTAGTAGTATGCTAAGGAGGTTTTTAAATGGTAAGAGCATGGTTGCAGCTGATGATGGACATATACATTACAGGCTCATAAAAAAGGGATTTAGCCCTGTAGCAGCAGTATCCATCATATATGCCTGGGCTGTATTGTCAGGGATGCTGGGAGTTTTAATAGCCATTCAAAACCTTTTGCCTTTAGCATTGTTTATCATTATATGCCTTATAGCAATAGGTGTGAGGCTTTATATATAGATGGATGGTGAGGAGTATGAATGATGACGGACGGATAAAACTTTTAATGGGTATAACCCTTTCGGAAATGGGAGGTGCCCAAAAGGTAGTATATGATATTATATCCTCTTTGCCCAATGACAGGTATGAGTTGACCCTTGTCACCTATCCAGGTGGGGAACTCATACAATGGGTAAGGGATTTGAAATATAAAAAGGATATTGATGTACGGATAATAGAGGTACCACAGCTTAGACGGGAATTATCCCCCTTTTATGATCTTTGTGCATTTTTAAGACTGTATAGCATTATGGAGAAGGGGAGATATGATATAGCACATTTTCATAGTTCCAAGATGGGTATCTTAGGTAGGCTTGCGGCCCATATGGCGGGAGTGCCCAAGATATATTTCACTGTCCATGGATGGGGGATTAATGAATATCAACCGAAATGGCTACAGGGTATGCTAGGGTTTGCTGAGCGGGTAGCAGGGCGTAGGTGCACCATGTGCATGTGTGTATCCAATTACCATATGGATATGGGGCTGAGGCATGGGTGGCTGGAGGGGGATAGGGCCTGCGTTATATATAACGGAATAGATGAACCTCCCGCCTCTAAGGGCAAACTCCCTATGGAACTTCAAATCGGGGATGAAATGCCCATAATAGGCACTGTAATGCGCCTTCGTGAGCCTAAACAGCCTGTATATACAATAGAGGTATTTAATGAAGTGTTAAAAAGGGGATATAGGGCAAAGCTGGTCATAGTAGGAGATGGACCCATGCGAGCAGACTGTAAAAATGCAATAGAACGTCTAGGACTGGAGGAAGATGTGTATATGCTAGGTACCAGGCTAGATGCTAGGGAGCTTATAAATGATATGGATATAGTTGTAATGTTTTCAAAATGGGAAGGACTGCCCATATCCATAATAGAGGGCATGTTTGCTGCAAAGCCGGTGGTGGTTAGCCGTGTAGGCGGAATACCGGAGATAGTTAGTCATGGGATAGACGGATATGTAATAGATGGTTTTGGTATACAGGAAGGAGCAGACTATATATGTACCTTGTTAGAAGATAAAGAATTAAGGGCATGTATGGGAGGAGCAGGAAAAGAAAAGGCAATGGCGTGCTTTTCGAAGGGTGGGATGGTAAAGGCGTATGAAAGGATATATAGGGAAGGTAAAAAATATTGACAAAAAAGCATTATACATTCTAATAGGTGTGTTAGCCGGTCTATTACCCATGATAAGTGGTATGGGATGGTTATACATCTTCTTGTTTGCAGTTGGATCTATTATTACAATGCTCCTCATATATAGATACGATTTAGTATGGATCATCAATATATTTTTATTGTCTTTTGTGCTGTTTGAGCCGGCTCCCTGTGATATATTGTTTATTCTGCTTTTTATCTTTGGTATCTTAGGTGGACATATGGACTTTTATAGATTTAAAGGTTGTGGAGTTATGATCGTGTCTATTGTAATCTTTGCGGTTATAAACACGCTGCAACTTTTCTATATACCAGAACTAGAGGTAGGTATAAAATACTTTTTAATAACATTGTATCTTATACTGTTTTGCCTTTTTGTATTCATGTATGTCTCAAGGGGAAATCTAAAGGGATTATTAAAGGCTTATGTATTGTCGGCTAGTCTGTCGGCCATATTGGGGATAGCCGCATATGCAGGATTGTTTCCATCTGTGCTGATGTATGATGCATATAGGATAAAGGCGTTTTTTAAAGACCCAAATGTTTTAGGACCGTTTCTAGTACCTTCTGTACTGATTCTTATGGAAGATATGAATAAGGGTCATATAATAGGCCATTCAAAGTGGGCTTACAGGCTGCTTATTGTCATAAACCTACTAGGTATTGCAGCTACATTTTCAAGGGGAGCATGGGGTAATCTTATATTTTCAGTAATTATCTACCTCATATTAAATAGGAAAAATATAGATTTTAAAAAATTGAACTATAAAAGCATATGTATTCATTTAGCCGTTATAGCTATAGCATTATGCCTTATATGGTATTTTGGAGCAGGTGCTGGATTTCTGGACAATTTGAATATACCGTAATAAATCAGACGGGAGTAGAATTTTCACCCCACAATCTGTATATAAGGGTGCTTATGGAAAACGGCATAGTGGGATTTGTAGTATTTATAGGTTTTCTTGTTGCAATATTCTATAAATTGATACTCGATCTTAAATCAAAGAGCGCATATGGTATTATAACGCCTTCGCTTTTAATCGCCATATTGTCCGGTATTATGTTAAACAGTATGGTAATAGATACCCTTCATTGGAGGCATCTATGGTTTTTCCTAGGTCTTGGTATGGCAAATTTTTTACTGGGAGGAGGCGGGAGATATGAAGATACACGTAATTGAAAGCTTCGATAAAGTTTTTATATACAGGGATACATGGAATGAAATACTATCTAGTATGGACAGCGATATAGTATTTGTACGCCTTGAATGGCTCCATATGTGGTGGAGATATCACGGTTCTGATAATAGGCTGTTTATACTCATGCTGACAAAGGATGATAGTATAATAGGTTTTTGTCCCCTTATGAAGGTGCCTAGAAGGGGCTATGAGGAGGTAAGGTTTATTGGTGGAGACGAGGCCAGCTATATGGATTTTGTAGTCGAGAAGACATATATGAAGGAGGCAATAGAGGGGGTGCTCGATTATCTTGTGCATATGGATGGCAGGTTTTTGATAAACCTGCATGGATTTTTTAAGTCGTCTTACGGATGTAGCATAATAAAGGGGTATTTAACCAATTTAAAATGGGCATTTTTAGAGACTGGTATGGAATGCTTCTATACGGATATAGGCAGACGGGATTTTGACGACTATCTAAAAAAGCGAGTAAGCCGAAACTCTATAAATACCATGAAACGAAAGAAAAAAAGGCTTAAAAGATTGGGAAATATATCATTTAAGGCTTTTAATACTAATAAGGACGATATTGAGGTAATATTCAATATCCATGACAAGAGGTGGCAAAGGAAGATTGGTTCTAGTAAATTCTCAGAGGGCATAACCCGTGAATTTTTTAAAGAATTGGCCCTATCAGATGACATGCCATTTAAAACTACCATAGATACCATATGTATAAATAACAAGATAATATCATTCATATATGGCTTTGAATATAATGGTAGATATATATTCTATCGCATAGGCCATGATGATGATTTTGGTATGTTCAGCCCGGGGGAGATGGTCCTTAGAGAAAAGATTCGGGATTGTTTTGAGGAGGGGCTTGATGTGTTTGATTTTGGCGCAGGTTACGAGCCATATAAGGCGGTGTGGGGCGAGAGAAGCATAGATGTTATAAGCTTTGTTTTCCCATCAGATAACCCATTTTCTAAGATGGTATATAAATTTCGCTTGGCTAAATGGCGCATTAGACAGCACATTAAGAAAAACCCCAGGATATATCATTTTGTAAAATACAAGTTAGGAAAGATAAAATTTTCCCTATATCCTGAGAATGCAAAAAGGGCTATAAAGAGGATACTCTTTGGTTTTAAGAATAAGATTATGCATAATTTGTCATTTATATATACCAAAGACGATTACTATATAATGGGAAAACAACTGGAGTTTTTGTATGGTGGTGGGCGGGAGAGATACAGAGTAGAGGATGGGTCGGTTTATAATCTAGATCTTTTGATGGATATTACCCATATGGCATCTCCTGATATTTTAAGACGATTTTTAAAGGGGGATAGATGTATCATAGTATATACAGATAATGGTGTTCACTGCCTGTGGTTTGATTTTTCCACCATAGATATTAGAAAAGCCCGGTATTCATGTCCTATAGATAAAAACTCGGGATTTTTATATGAGCATTACACAAATGAAAGAAAGGCAAGGCTTAATAAGCATATGCTATATGTTGCGCTTGAATATTTAAAGGGAAATGGCTTAGATAAATGTTATTTGGCAGTGGAAAGAAAAGATCATGCATTTATAAATCTATTGAAGGAGGAGGGTTTTAAAAAGCTCTGGCATGTCAGGTATACAAGATGCTTTGGCAGGCATAGTTATAAGGTATACAAATAGAATTTGGAGTGAAGCCTATGGCACTTTTTATAAGAACTATTATAAAATATATTCTTGTACCGATCGGCATAATATATGCTGCATTTAACAAGTCAAAAGACGAGATCCTAATATTGATGTACCATAGGGTAGACGATGATGTAAAAAGGGAACTGGCAGTTACCAGACGGGATTTTAACTGGCAGATGAACTACCTATACAGGAAGGGATATAACGTGATCCCGATGGATGAAGCCTATTTTAGGATATGGGAACATAGTATAAGGGGAAAGAATATAGTAATCACATTTGATGACGGATACGAAGATTATTATACAAATGCCTATCCAGTGCTTAAAAGATATGGATTTCCATCTATTGTATACCTATGTCCGGGATATATAGGTACAGATAAAAAGTATTGGTGGGATAAGGATGAAAAACATGCGCGTTTGATGCAATGGAAGCATATATATAGATTAAACCAGGAGGATTTGGTGGATTTCGGTAGTCATACCATGACGCATGTAGATATGGACAAATTGAAGAGGGAAGAATTTGATACAGAGCTCGGTATGTCTAAAAGGCTAATGGAAGATAGGTTAAATAGAAGCATCAGGCATTTTGCATATCCAAGGGGCATATACAGTAAGTTTGGGGAAGAGGCCCTAGGTCGGTATTATGATACGGGGGTACTTATCTCCAATGGAAAAAAGATAGATAAAGAATGTAATATATGTAATGCCTATACATTAAAGAGGATACCAATATTAAAAAGCGATGGACGATATCTTTTTATAGCTAGGATAAAGGGTTGGCTCGTGTTGGAAGAGGTTATTAGAAAATTTATCATGTCATATCGTACTGGCAGGAGGAGATAGCATATGTCCCGTAAGGATCAGATGGTAAAATCAGTATTCATGGTGACTATTCTATCTATTTTAGGCAAGATAACGGGTTTTTTCAGGGAAACTGTGATTGCTGCATATTATGGGGCGGGAGGGGCTTCTGATACCTATTTTGTAGCCTATACCCTGCCATCTGTATTATTTTCCATAGTAGGTGCCAGTATGGGTGTAATATTTGTGCCAATGTATGTAGAGAGATTGAAAGAGCATCAAAAAGCCGCGCAAAAGTTTTCTAGCAGCATAATAAGCATAACCATCATCGTAACTTCTATTCTATCCATATTGGGCATAATTTTTTCAAAATATGTGGTAATGTTTATTGCGCCTGGATTTAAAGACCAGGCGCTTAATACGACTATCCATCTTACTAGAATAATGTTTCCCATGTTTATATTTATAAGCTTATCATACATAATAACAGGAGTGCTGCAATCCCATGAATCTTTTTTAGTGCCATCCATAATAAGTGTACCGTCTAATATCGTTATAATATTAAGTGTTATATTATTTTCTAGAGAGTATGGGATATATGCCTTGGGTTGGGGGACGATGCTAGGTGCAGTTTCCCAGATATTAATACAGTTACCTGCAGTTAAGGGAAAGCTTGATTATAGATTTTGTGTTGAACTTGATGATCCATCCATTCGCTCCTATTGGTATTTGCTAGTGCCTGTTATCCTAGGAACTGCAGTGGATAAGGTAAATATAATGGTAGACAAAATGCTTGCCTCATCTCTTATGGTAGGGAGCATATCTGCTATAAACTATTCAACAAGACTCCTTGATTTTGCAGGCAGTGTATGTACCGGAGCTATTATAGCAGTTGTGTATCCCAATTTTGCAACTATGTCGGCAAATGAGGATTATAAAAAGCTAACACATACGACATACAGCGCCGTTATAGGCATATCCCAGATAATTATCCCGGTAACCGCAGCTGCGATAATGCTAAATAAGGACATAGTAAGGTTTGTATTTGAACGAGGTGCATTTGAAGAGAAGCATACCAATCTAACTGCATATGCCTTTTCATATTATGCCCTGGGATTATGGGCAATGGGCATCAGGGAGGTGTTAAACAGGGTATTCTATTCATTGGATGATACCAGTACGCCGATGAAGATTAGTATATTTGCCATGGTATTAAATATAGGGTTAAATATTCTGCTGGTGAAGAATATGGGTATAGGGGGATTGGGTCTTGCAACAGCTATATCCAGTACAGCTGCAGTTTTGTTTTTACTGCGTCTGCTTAGGAAAAGGATGGAACATTTTAAGTTAAGGGCATTTTTAAAGGAAGGATTAAAAATAGTGTTGGTGGTGTTTATTATGCTGTATGGGATGTTAGTGTTTAGAAACTATGTACCCATGGATAATTTTAATATAAAGTTTTTATCCAGCGCAGCTATAGGTTTTGTTATATATATGAGTTTGTCTTGGTACCTTGGCATAGGTATATTTGGCAGTATTAAGGGTAGAGATAAGCAGCAAGGCAATGACTGTATAGAAGGTATGGAATTTAATAATGATGCACCAGTTAGTGTTATCATTCCCTGCTATATGTGTAGCGATACCATTGCAAGGGCTGTGCATTCGGTATGGTATCAAACATGGAGGCCAAGGGAGGTAATTTTGATTGAGGATTGTAGCCCGGATGATGGAGCTACCAGGGATATGCTACATTATCTAATGTACGTATATCCAAACAATTGGATAAAAATAGTGACGCTAAATAAAAATGGGGGACCGGGTAATGGGAGAAATATGGGTTGGGATTTTGCCACCCAGGAATATATAGCGTTTTTAGATGCCGATGATGCCTGGCATCCACAAAAGATAGAAGTGCAGCTTAAACTCATGCTGAAAAATCCCCATATAATCCTAAGCGGGCATTCATATGAACTGGTAAAGGGTGGATTTAATGATTTTTACACCATATATACATTGGAGTATTTTAAAAGTCTAAAAGTGGATTTTATCAAAAATAAAAAAATGCTTCTATCTAATCAATTACCCACATCTTCGGTTATGCTGAAGGGAAGGGATATAGATGAGCGTTTCGATAATAAAAAGTTCTATTCCGAGGACTATCTCTTATGGCTTAATATAATGCTATCAGGGCATAAGGGTATGAGGATTGATATGCCGCTTTATTATATATATGAAGAACATAGAAGGGATGGGCTAAGTAGCAGTTTGTGGAAGATGCAAAAAGGGGAGATAGAGACATATAAAATAGTATGGAGAAAGGGATTTATAAATGGCTTTGTATTGGTGATTCTTGAAATGGTATCATATATAAAATATATTAGAAGGTTAACAATAGAAGGTATGACATATATAATAAAAAGATTTAAATAGCTATAGAAAAATTCCATCAGAAAGCCCAATATCCTGAAGCTAAAAGCTTCAGGATATTGGGCTTTCTGATTTAGTATCCCCTATGCATATTTTTACTCTACTTTATCATCTGGTCCCAACTCTTTTTTTGCTTTGATGGATACGATAAATCCCCAAGCAGCTACAACTATTAGTACAATAGCATACCAAATCGGTAGGGCGAAGCCTTCGACCGCTATCCAACCTAAGATACCTGTCAGTATGGATAATAAGGCCAAGATCATCAAGAATAAAATGCTTTTCTTTGTCATTTTTATTCCTCCCCTCTTTATGGTTTAAGATATTATGTAAACCATATCTCTTATTCATTATATAACCTCTGTGTCCAAAAATAAACAACTTTTTAGAAAAATTTTATTTATAATTATTTTTATTATAAATAAATTTAACAAATGTTTAAAAGGATGGTAGAATTTTTAGTTTGATAGTGGAAATATAAGGGCATATAATATGGATGGTTATGGGGCTTGCGTAGAATTTAAACTTAAGAATTATTTAAACATAATTGGTAGGTAAAATGTATTTGTATATCTAATTTAATGTGTACTATAATGTTACTATGATAATTTTATAAAAATGATATAATTATGATGTAAAGGATATGCCATTAATATCAGTATAAAATGAGGAGGAGATGGGGATGGATATAGTAGTTGTTGGAAGTATAAATATGGATTATACTACAAAAGTAACAGAACTCCCACGTAGGGGTGAAACCATAATGTCCAAATTTTTTACCACGGCATCGGGAGGCAAGGGTGCTAATCAAGCGGTAGCAGCTAGCCGTCTGGGAGCGGATGTATTTATGGTGGGCGCAGTGGGGAATGATTTAGCAGGGCAAACATTGCTAAAGAGGTTAAAGGATGAGGGAATAGATACAAAAGGTATTTATAAATCAGATTTTCCTTCAGGTAACGCTATGATTACAGTTGATGATAATGGTTCAAATACCATAGTGGTATACCCTGGTGCAAACCAGAGTGTAAGCTGTGAAAAAGTAGAGGCATTTGCCAATGTATTAGAAGGAGCCAAGGTTGTAATCGTGCAGCTTGAGATACCTTTAGATACAGTTGAATATACCATAAAGCGAGCCAATGAAATGGGGACGAAGGTTATACTAAATCCTGCACCGGCGGCCACTCTTCCAAATGAATTATATAAATCTGTAGATATAATAACCCCTAATGAGACTGAGCTGGAGAGTTTGACCGGTATAAGTGATATAGAAAAGGGAGCTAAGACTCTATTAGATCTAGGGGTAAAGAAGGTATTAGTTACATTAGGCAGCAAAGGCTGTTTTTATATGGATGATAATGAGAGCTTCTATATGGAGCCATTTAAGGTAAAAGCGGTGGATACTACTGCAGCAGGGGACTCATTTAATGGTGCATTAGCAGTTGCTATGGTGGAAGGTATGGGCATAAAAGAGGGTATAAGGTTTGCAAATGGAGTAGGAGGTCTTACCACTACCAAGCTAGGTGCCCAGGATTCTCTACCGTATAGGGAAGAAGTAGATAAGATGCTAAAGGATTAATAAAAAAATAGGGATAGATACCCCTGTGATCTATAATTGAGTTAGTGTATAATTTTCATGGGCATTGGGTATTAGATTCCAAAAAGAGGAAGACCCCCACTAAGGGGGCCTTCCATATGCATAGTCAATCCTATATAATGTAATCAACAACGAAAAACATTAAGGAG
>NZ_RXHQ01000026.1 GCF_004138105.1 Xylanivirga thermophila
TAAATTTTCGGTGGCGATGGCGAAGGGGAAACACCTGTACCCATTCCGAACACAGCAGTTAAGCCCTTCAGCGCCGATGGTACTTGGGAGGAGACTCCCTGGGAGAGTAGGACGCTGCCGGATTCTACATATTAAAAGGAGACTTGGTGCAGAAATTTGTGCTGAGTCTCCTTTTTTAATTATAAATTATAGGAGTTGGAAGAACAATATAGTTATGATCTGTAAATTTATATAATTAGGAGTGAAAATATTTTATATGGGATTTGAAAATTTAGGTTTAAGCAAGAATGTAATGAAGGCTATAGATGACATGGGTTTTGAAGAGCCTTCGAAGATACAGTCAGAGATAATACCAATAGTTTTAAAAGGCTTTGATGTAATTGGTCATGCGCAGACGGGAACAGGTAAGACATTTGCCTTTGGTGCACCGATTTTGAGCAAGCTTGATAGACCAAGGGATAGAATAAGTACATTGATTCTTACACCCACAAGGGAGTTGGCAATCCAAGTAAATGACGAATTGGTGCGTATAGCCCAACATACAAGGGTTAGATTGTTACCTGTATATGGAGGTCAGCCTATAGATAGGCAGATGAGGGCATTAAAAAAAGGCGTAGATATTGTTGTTGGCACCCCAGGAAGGATCTTGGACCTTATAAGGAGGAAAAAACTAGATCTTGGGGGCATAAGTTTTCTTGTAGTCGATGAAGCTGATGAAATGCTTAATATGGGATTTATTGATGATATAGAAGAAATAATAAGAAACTGCAATGCTATGAGGCAAACCATGCTTTTTTCTGCCACCATGCCTGATGAAATTATTAAGCTTTCCAAGAAATATATGAAGGCGGATACAAAGCGTATATCAATAGTAAAAAACACTATGACAGTGTCTACCGTAAGTCAATACTATTATGAAATAAGAAATCAGGATCGTTTTGAGTCGCTGTGCAGGATAATAGATGTTGAAGCACCTTCTACTGCCATTATATTCTGTAAAACTAAAAAAGGTGTGGACAATTTAGTGGAATCCATGCAAGGTAGAGGTTATAATGTGGAAGGTATGCATGGGGATATGAATCAAAATCAAAGGATCAACACTTTAAAGAAATTCAAGGCAGGTAGTATTGAATTTTTAGTTGCTACGGATGTAGCGGCAAGGGGATTGGATGTTGAAAATGTTTCACACGTAATAAATTATGATCTTCCCCAGGATGTGGAGTCATATGTCCATAGAATTGGTAGAACTGGACGGGCTAATAAGGAAGGTATAGCTTATACATTGGTTACTGCAAGGGAATATATGGCACTTAAACAGATAGAAAAGGCTACAAAGGGTAAGATAAGACGTAAAGAACTTCCTACACTAGATGAAATATTTTATGCAAAATATAATGATATTCTAACCCGGGTGAAAGAAACATTAGAGCATGAAGAATATAAGAGATTTGTTCCACTTGCTGCAGAGCTTGATGATGAATTTAATCTGGTGGAAGTTGCTGCGGCTTTAATGCACATGATTTATGACAAAGAGGGGGGATACAAATACTCAGAGGACAATTTAAATGCACATAAAAGATATACAAGATTATTTTTGACAGTAGGCAGAAAGGATAAGGTAAATCCTAGGTTGTTGCTCCAGTTCCTTAAGGACAAAGGGAATGTAAACAGGGAGGATGTCGGTGATATAGACATATTAGATAAGTTTACATTTATGGATGTATCCGAAAATGAAGCTAAAAATGTGTTAAAACGCTGTTCAGGAAAAAAACTTTGCGGCAGGAAGGTTAAGATTGCTGTATCCAACTCTAAAAGGTAAATATGTTGGAAAGGGACTCGATGCAGATGGTGTATCCGGTCTCTTTTAGTTTATATACATATACTTTTCTTTTTGTACAAGCTCAGTATTATGGATAAAAATTTTGTTTTAAGTATTATATGTAATATGTTAAAATTATAATAAATATATTATTAGGTAATAAAATTTTATGTGTATGCAGAAAGGAGCAATTATGGATTTAGTATTAATTTTATTACCACCTATTTTAATGATTTTGGATTATAGCCTTACTATGAAATCGGCAAATATGGTAAAAGGTAAGTATTCGGAACATTTTTCAGTGGAACAGTTTGAACTAAATCCTGTATGGCAAGAGGATGTATCCAAGGCAAAAAAGTTTAATATTAAGCATCTAATAATGGTATTAATTGCAGCTGGATTAGCCTATAGTGTAGTTAAACTGTCTATTTTTGATGAATGGTCTTCTTATTTTGTACTTGGTATAATAATCATACCTTATGCTACCATTGTGGGACGGCATATAAGCAATATATTAACCTTTAAATATGTGGAGAATTATTCTGATACATTACATGGCAAGTTGATAGTTGATTACATATATACATTAAAGCTTTCTCAGCATATGTTAATAGGTAATATTTTTGTGCTTTCTATTATCTATATCTGCACTTTTTCATCCTTTATATTAGGTGGGATATTAGGCTATTTTAGTTTGTATGTAAGCCATAGCATGTGGAAGGGCAAATATAAGAAGAAAAAGAAGGATAATTAATGTGCTATTGATAACAGTAACAATGATTAAGGAGTGGTATTATGGATAACTTTGATAATATGCTTGATAAATATGCAAAACTGGCAGTAGAAGTGGGAGTTAACATCCAAAAAAATCAAACCCTTGTAATAAACTCTCCAATAGAGTGTACAGATTTTGCAAGGTTGTTAGCAAAACATGCATATGCATTGGGCGCTAAGGATGTGCATGTAGAGTGGTATGATGAAGAGATGATGTTGATGAGATATATGAATGCTCCATATGAGGTATTTACTAAATTCCCAAAGTGGCAGGTAGACAAGATGGAAGGCTTTGCCGAAGAAGGAGCAGCATTTATCTCTGTGCTTGCCTCAGATCCTGAACTTTTAAAGGATGTGGATCCTAAAAAGATTGCTGAGGATAAAAAGACCAAAGGTGTTGCTCTAAAGGGATATATGGATAGGATTATGGCAGATGAGGTATGCTGGTCTGTAGTTTCTGTGCCAACTAAGGGTTGGGCTAAAAAAGTATTTGATGGATTACCTGGGGATGAGGCGGTGGATAAGCTGTGGAAGGCCATATTTAAGACAGTTAGGGCAGATCATGATGATATTATAACTGCATGGCAGCAGCATCTTGATAATTTGGAGAGAAGGGTAAAGTTCTTAAATGAAAAAAGGTTTAAAACACTACATTATATTTCTGAAGGCACCGATCTTACTATAGATCTCCCGCCTGATCACATATGGTGCGGTGGAGGAGAATACAGTCAGAAGGATGTATACTTTGTAGCCAATATTCCTACTGAAGAGGTATTTACTTTGCCCCATAAAACAGGGGTAAATGGCAAGGTAAGGAGTACTATGCCTTTAAACTATAATGGAAACCTTATAGAGGGATTTAGCTTAACATTTAAGGATGGCAAGGTGGTAGATTTTTCAGCCGATCGGGGGTATGATATATTAAAAGGTATATTGGAAACGGATGCAGGCTCTCTATACCTTGGTGAAGTGGCATTGGTGCCATATGATTCGCCCATATCAAACCTTGACATTATATTTTATAATACATTGTTTGATGAAAATGCTTCTTGTCATCTGGCACTTGGAGCTGCATATCCTACCTGCTTAAAGGGTGGAGCTTTCATGAGCAGGGATGCACTTAAAAAGGCGGGAGTAAATGACTCGGCCATCCATGAGGATTTTATGATAGGCAGCAATGATCTGGATATAATAGGCATTACAGCAGATGGGAAAAAGATGCATATATTTAAGGATGGCAACTGGGCTTTTTAAATATTTGATAATAGGTTTTTATAAAACTCCGGCTTTTTATGGGCTGGGGTTTTAATTTTTATATAGGAGTGGATTGATCTTGAAGAGTATGATTGACGAGTATGCAAGGCTTATAGTGAGGGTAGGGGTAAATATTCAAAAGGGACAGACCCTTGTAATAACTTCCCCTATAGAGTGTGTGGACTTTATAAGGCTGGTAACAAAGCATGCTTATAATAGAGGTGCAAAGGATGTATATGTAGACTGGAGAGATGATAAGATAACACGCATGAGGTATATGAATGCACCGTATGAAATATTTGATGTGTTCCCCAAATGGCACGCAGATGCCTTCGAGGATTTTGCTAAAGGAGGAGGGGCCTTTCTATCCATATTGGCACCTAACCCTGGGCTTTTAGACGGGGTGGATCCAGAGAGAATAGAGTTATCACATAGGGTACAATCATCTGGTTTTAAAGGCTTTATGGAATACAAGTTAACCAGTAAGGTGTGCTGGTGTGTAGCTTCGGTGCCTACAAAGGCATGGGCCAAGAAGGTATTTAAAGATCTTCCGGATGATGAGGCTTTGGATATGTTGTGGCAAGCCGTATTACAGACAGTAAGGGCTGATACGGGGGATATTATGGGGGCGTGGCGGGAGCATTTGGATAATTTTAAATCCAGGGTGGAATTTCTAAATAGCAAACGCTTCAAAATTCTTCATTATACAGCAAAGGATACTGATCTTAATATAGAATTGTCTCATAAACATGTATGGGGCGGAGGAGGATACTATAGCCAAAGTGGTACATACTTTGTACCAAATATACCTACTGAGGAGATAGCTACTATACCAGTTAAAACAGGGGTAAATGGGAAGGTAAAAAGCACCATGCCATTAAATTATGGCGGTGCTTTGATAGAGAATTTTTCTCTGACCTTTAAAGATGGGAAAGTGGTAAACTTTTCAGCTGAAAAAGGATATGATGCGTTAAAGCGTATAATAGAACTGGATGAAGGCTCTTCATATATGGGGGAAGTGGCCCTAGTTCCATGTAGTTCACCCATATCCCAATTGGGCATTACCTTTTACAATACTTTATTTGACGAAAATGCCTCATGCCATCTGGCTTTAGGTGCTGCATCTCCCGGCTGTATACAAGGTGGTAATGACATGGGTAAAGAAGAACTGAGAAGATTAGGTGTGAATGAGTCAGGTATCCATGTGGATTTTATGGTGGGAAGCAAAGATTTGGACATAATAGGGGAAACGGAATCCGGTGAGCAGATACAGATATTTAGGGCAGGAGAATGGGCCTTTTAAATATATCTTGACAGTTTAACAAAATGGCAATAAAATTTTTTACAAGGTAGTACGGTATTAATGTAGGTCAAATGAGAAAAAATTTAGAAACAGGAGGATGGTAGTATGGTAATTGTAATGAAATCAACAGCCACAAAGGAAGATATAAAGCAGATAGAGAGGTTGCTTGAAAGATTGGATCTAGGCGCCCATATTTCCACTGGAATGGAGCGCACCATAATAGGGGTAATAGGTGACAAACGCCTATTAGAAGGTGTGCCTTTAGAACTTATGTCGGGTGTTGATAAGCTGGTGCCGATAGTAGAACCGTATAAGCTGGCCAGCAGGACTTTTCAACCTGAGTCTTCGATAATAAGGATAGGTAATTCAAGTATTGGCGGTGAGAAGCTTGCTGTTATTGCAGGCCCATGTGCAGTAGAAGGTGAAGAACAGATAATAGAAATAGCCAAATATCTTAAATCCATGGGGGTAGAATTTATAAGGGGCGGTGCATACAAGCCCCGCACATCGCCCTATTCATTTCAGGGCTTGGAAGAGGAAGGTTTTAAATTGTTAGCTCAGGCTAGGGAGGAAACGGGGCTTTTAGTGGTGTCTGAGGTTATATCCACTGAATTTTTGGATCAGGCTGCAAAATATATAGATGTTATACAGATAGGTGCTAGAAATATGCAGAATTTTCAGCTGCTTCGCGAGGTAGGAAGGCTGAAAAAACCCGTAGTATTAAAGCGTGGTCTTGCATCTACCATAGAAGAATGGTTAAACGCAGCAGAGTATATCATGAAGGAAGGGAATTATAATATAATTCTTTGTGAACGGGGTATACGGACATTTGAGACATATACAAGAAATACGCTGGATTTAAGCAGTGTACCGGTTGTAAAGGAGCTTAGCCATTTACCCATTATAGTGGATCCAAGCCATGGCACTGGAAGGAGCAGCCTAGTTCGTCCAATGAGTCGGGCGGCCATAGGGGCGGGAGCTGATGGCCTTATGATAGAGATGCATCCTAATCCTAAGTTGGCATTGTCCGATGGACCCCAGTCCTTGGATTTTAAAGAATTTGGTCTGCTGATGGAGGATATAAAAAGAATATCCCAGGTAGTGGGGCGGGAGATGTAGAATATGGATATACAAAATATAGGCATTATAGGTCTCGGGGTTATAGGCGGTTCTTTGGCTAAAGCCATAAAGCGCTCTAGCCCTTTAACTTTCATAAAGGCTATGGATATGGATGCAAAAGCAATATCATCCGCCTTGGAGCATGGAGTCATAGATGAATCCTGTGACAAGTTTGAGGATATTGCTAGAGGATGTCAATTTATATTTCTATGTGTACCTGTAAACAGCATAAAGGATATATTATATGGCATAAGAGATTATATTTCTCCATCTACCATAGTGACCGATGTATGTAGCATTAAGGTGGATGTAATGTCATTAGCAGAGCGAATTTTGCCCGATACTGTATACTTTATAGGGGGGCATCCCATGGCAGGCATGGAAGGGTCTGGATATCAATATAGCATGGCCCACCTATTTGAAAATGCATTTTATGTACTCACTGTGCCACAAGATGCCCCCATTGATGTGACAAAGGATATGATTAATGTAGTATCCATTATAGGGGCATTTCCACTTGTAATGGATGCTGATACCCATGATGAGATAGTAGGTGCGATAAGCCATCTCCCCCATGTGGTTGCAGCGGCACTCGTAAATACAGTAGCTCAATTAAATGATCCATCTAAGTTTAAGGAAAAACTGGCAGCAGGGGGTTTTAGGGATATAACACGTATTGCATCTTCTAATACTCGAATGTGGACTAGTATAAGCATATCAAATAGGGAAAAGCTATTGGAACTGATATTATCCATGATAGACAATCTTGAGGAATTTTATGATTTTCTCTATAGCGGAGAGTCTCAAAAGGTAGAACGGCTTTTTAAAAGGGCAAAGGATTATAGAGATGAACTACCATCTATTCAAAACAGGATTTCCATACCATATCATGAATTGTATGTAGATATTGAAGATAGACCGGGTACTATAGGAGATGTGACGTCCCTATTGGGGCGATATAATATTAATATAAAAAATGTGAGTATTATACACAGCAGGGAAGAAGATCCAGGGTGTTTGATATTATCATTATTCGATAACACCCATGTAGACGAGGCCTTGTCGATTCTTATAGAGAAAGGTTATAGGGCATATAGACGATAATCAATATAAAAAGCCCGTATCTGCAATGGACGAGCGCCTGGCGGGGGGCTCCGATCCATTTGCAGACGGGCTTTTTAACGAGTTTAATAAAATTATTGTTCCATACGTATACTCTCTATTATATTGCCTTTACCTATCTTTCGTAAAGGGGCAAATCCTGCCAAAAGTGCAATAGTCGTAGCGCCTAGCACTGATATAATGATATGTTTCCAGGGAATTACCCAAGCAAATTCCCTTATGCCAATAAACAGAGTATACAATATATACGACAGTCCTGTACCTAAAATACTGCCATATACAGCAGATATTATACCATAAAATATGCTTTCAAGGCATACCATTTTTTTTATTCCTCCCTGAGTCATACCAGTGGCTTTTAATACTGCCAATTCTTTGGTGCGTAATAGGAGATTTGTGCTTATGGTATTTATTATATTTAGGCATCCTATAAGGGTGATAACTGCTACAAAGCCATAGAGAAATATGCTCATGGTTATGGCAGCATTTTTATCCCGTTTTGCTTGCTCGGCATAGTCGATATACTCAATACTAAGTTCTTTTTCCTTATAATCCTTTAGGTATTGTGCCACTGCATCTTTAGAGCTACCTTCTTTAAGGGTTATATAAATCTGTCCATATTTATCCGACCCTGTCACATCTTGCAGTACTTTTTCCGTAGTTATAATATTTACTGCGCTGTTTAGATTATATTTGTCGTTTAGCAGACCTTGTTTTAAGATACCTGCAACCTTTATAGTCTTATATTCTGGATTATCACTGTCATAATCAGTGGTTATCTTTATTGTATCACCTACATTATAGTCTACTATATCAATTAGTGCATCCTTTGTATCATTTACCCATACCCTGGAGGTTTCCACAATTAGTACCCCGTTTTCTTTATTCAGTGCATCTATATCTATCCTGCCCTCTTTTAAGTAGGGTTTTAACTCATCAAAATTTTCATCACCATAGGATATTATTGCGTTATTATAGAGTTTTACAGCTCCATTTTCCTTTTCAGATAAATGTTCAGGCTGTAGTTCTTTAAACCTAGCAGTAATTTTATCTTCCGGTATTAATAAGGTACTAGTAGTGTTTCTGTACTTATATACCTTGTCTACTCCGGATAAGTTTTTGATTGTTTCGTAATTTTCTTGAGAAAATACGCCTGATCTTTTCCCCCAAACCGAAAAATCTATTTTTTTATCCAGATCAACTGCATCCATACTAAAGGCAAAGTTTACAAAGCTTGAGAACACTATATAGAGTATGATACTTATTATCATGGAAAATACAGTGATATTAAAGCGCTTTTTATTCCGCCTTAGATTTTTATAGGCAATTTCTCCTTCTATGCCAAATAACCATCTGGAGACGGGAGCTTTTTTAACCTTGTCGAAGTTTTCCTTTTTAAAGTTGCCAGTATTTCTTACTGCATCCAGGGGAGAGACTTTGGCAGCTTGGTTTGCTGGTCCTCGAACTGATAAATATACGGTTATAAGCCCTAAAATACTACTTATTATGAATACGGGGGGAGAGAGTACTATTACTAGATGTTTAAAAATATCAAACTGGAAGCGGCTTATAATATAAACTACTACCTGCATGGCAAATACTCCACAGACCAAGCCTATTGGAATACTTATAATGCTTAATATTAGCGCCTCCCTTAGTATTATCTCCCTAATCTGCCCAGGGGATGCGCCTACACATCTTAACATACCAAACTGGGATACTCTCTCCAATACCGAAATATTAAATGAATTGTATATTACGGCTATTGTGGCTACTATTATGAGCAGTATTATGAATGCCAGTATGGACATGAGGCTACTATTTAATGAGGGACTTATGCTCTGTGCAGATAATCTAAGCAGATTTTCATTAAAATCTATATTGGATTCGTCAACAAGCCCTATATCATCAGCGATGCTATTTACAGTATCGTGGGCCTTTTTTACAGAGTTAAGTTTTATATTTATATTATAACTTTCATTAGGAGATATGGAAGTATTATCAAGATAGGTAATGCCATCACCTATTTCAAAATATCCTCCCATAGTATTAGGCTCTATAAGTCCTACTATAACGTAATCCTTTTCAGAAGTTTTTTCAAACACTTCATTTTCACTTTTTTCTCTTTTAGTAAGCACATGGTTTTCTTGTTTATCTATTCTAATTCCTGTAGTAAGGTGTATCTTATCTCCTACTTTAGGCTGATTAGGTAGATACTCAAGTGTCCAATAATCTAGGGCTATTTCGCCTTCAGTCTGTGGCAGTCGGCCTTCCTTAAGCTTTATGGGTTTTATATTAAAATTATCCCTGTCATATGCAGAGATGGCAATATATCTATAAGGTGGCAAGTGTTTATATTCTTCCATTTGTTCCTCAGGCATCTTTTGTAGAACGCCAAATCCATCATCTCGGAATACTCCCGCCTTTTCTATTTTCACATGCTTTTTAAGATTATCTATCTTATCACCGGGAACATTACATAAAATGGCATGATAATCCCCTTTATTATCTATTTCATCTTGTATCATGGCATTTTGCATACTTACAAGCATGGTACCTATGGCAGTTATAAGGGCTACTGAAAGTATTATGCCTATAGCAGTTAATATGGTACGTTTTTTTTGTACATTTAAATATCTTCCTGTTATTTCTTTGTAATTTTTCATACTGCCATCACCTCATCACCTACTATCATACCGTCTTCTATGGTGATTATCCTGTCGGCCTGGGATGCTATATCAAGGTCATGGGTTATTATTATAAGCGTTTGGTGATATCTCTGTACTGATATCTTCAAAAGATCTATTATTTCTCTGCTGTTTTTACTGTCCAGATTGCCTGTAGGCTCATCTGCTAGTATTATGGAAGGATTATAGGCTAATGCCCTTCCTATGGATACCCTCTGCTGTTGTCCCCCGGATAATTCCGATGGTAGATGGTTTTTTCTATTCTTGAGTCCTAATATATCCATAAGTTCATTTAGATATTTTCGATCTACCCTTTTATTATCAAGGAGTAGGGGTAGTAGTATATTTTCCTCCGCTGTAAGCACAGGTATTAAATTATAGAATTGAAATATAAATCCTACTTTTCGGCGTCTGAATATTGCCAACTGCTTTTCATTTAGATTATATATATCCATGCCATCTACTATTACTTTACCAGATGTAGGTCTATCTACACCACCTAAGAGGTGCAGAAGTGTACTTTTACCCGATCCGCTAGCACCTACTATGGCTACGAATTCTCCTTCGTCTATGGAGATATTGACATTTTTAAGGGCGTCTACCTTGGTAGCACCGCTCCCATAGCTTTTGCAAAGATCTATAGTTTTTAACATTTCCATTTATTCATATCCTCCCTACACTATATTATCGCTTAAATAAGTATAGATGATCTTCCTTACAGGGAGGTGAATTTTATCTTACAATTAAGTAAGGATATCCTTAAGATTTTCTTAAATTATACCCTTCAAGAACGTTATGGTGAATTTTGTTCCTTCATGTTTCTTACTTTTTACCGATATGGTGCCTCCCTGGGATTCTATTATAAGTTTGCTAAGGGCTAGTCCAATACCAACGCTTTCAGTTTTAACTGTGCTAGTTCCCTTATAAAATCGCTCAAATATATGGGGCAGATCTTTTCTATCTATGCCTTCACCACTATCTTTTATTATTATCCTGCTGAAGATGGGGGTTTCTTCTATTGAGATCAGTATATTTCCTCCATATTCTGTATGCTCAATGCAGTTTTTAAGTATATTTATAATGGCCTCGGCTGTCCAGTCTCTGTCACCTAAAAATTGCGCCTTTTTTATTTCACCATCTAATGTAATAAGTTGGTGCTTGGATTCGACTTTAGGGTTTAAAGTGGCAATGGCTATATCCACCGGCTCTATAAGATATATACATTCCCTTTTAAACTGTATAGCTCCCGCCTCCAATCGAGCCACCTTTAGAAGGCTGATGGTAAGCCATTCCATTCTTTCAAGCTGAGTCTTACTTTTTTTAAGGAATACTTCCCCTACATCATCATCCATATCCCTATCCTCTAACATAAGTTCATTAAACATAATTAGTGATGATAATGGTGTTTTAAGCTGATGGGATATGTCAGATATTATATTTTTGAGGAATATCTTTTCATTACTCAGCTGCTCAATACCAAGCTTTATTCTGTTTGCCATTTGATTGAACTGGTGGTTTAGTATACCTATCTCCCCCTGTTCATCTTCGGGCAATATGAGGGAAAAATCGCCCTTTACTACCTGTTCAGCAGCATGTGAGATATTTTGAATCTTTGAATATAGATGTTTATGTTCTCTAGATATTAAAAAAAATATTGGAATAAAGTATATAATGGCTATAAGGAGCACTTTTATCTGGATATTAAGATATATTCCCTTGAGTAAGGGTTGATTTCCTATGCCCATGTTCTTATTGTATCCATAACGCTTTAGTATTTCTTGTCCCTTGCTTATCTCCGTATTGTTAGGGCCCTTTAGTATGACGGGCATAATTTCATCTTCAAATTGTGGATATTTACTCAGTATCTGCCCTGTAAGTGCCGCGTTTTGTTCTACAATAGCTTCATTTATTCTGTTTAACCAAACCATAGTAAATGAAAACAGAATAATTGCAAATATTATCTGGCATAATAAAAGCATTGTGATAGTTGATCTAAATTCAGGATTTTTAAACAATTCATACATATCTAATCCCCCATTATATCCTGATCCCATCGGTAGCCAAATCCCCTTACAGTGATTATATATCGGGGATATGCAGGGTCATCTTCTAATTTTTCTCTTAGCCTTCTTATATATACTGATAGTGTGTTATCGTCTACAAAGGATTCGTCTATATCCCATAAAGTTTGGATGAGTATATCCCGGGTCAATACCTGCTTTGGATGATTTATAAATATGAGGAGCAGTTTATATTCTGCCGGGGTTAAGGAAATATCTTTGCCGTTTTTTTTCACTCTGCTTTCCATGGGTTGTATTTTTATATTTCCAGATGTAATCTTATTGGCTTGTTTTACGGTTGGGATATTATGGCGCCTTAATACTGCCTTTATACGGGATACCAATTCCCTTACCCTAAAGGGCTTTGTGATATAATCATCTCCGCCCATATCAAGACCCAATACCACATTTACTTCTTCATCACAGGCTGTTAAAAATATTATTGGGGTATTCAATTTAGCCCTTATCTTTTGGCAAAGGTCATATCCACTGCCATCTGGCAGCATGACATCGAGTATTATAAGGTCGTATTTTTTGTTGGCAATAGCTCCTTGGGCAGAGTTTATACTATTGGCTGTATCAACTGCAAAATTTTCGTTTTTGAGTGTATATTCTATGCCCATGGCTAGGGCAGTATCGTCTTCTACTAGAAGAATGTTGTACATTTTTTTATTCTCCTTTCATATGTTAATAATTGTATCAAAGATTCAATATAAGTGCTATAGTAAAAAAGTGGGTTAAAGCAATTGTAATTTAAAGGACTTTCACATTAAAAATAGAAATGTAATATATTATACAAAAATGTTGAATCATTTATAATGTTAAGCTGATATTTATGTTTGGAGGGGAGATAATATGCATAAAAAATTTTTTAAGTCTATATTAATTATTATTCCTTTTTTGATTATTATAGTTGCTTTTTCTGCATCCAAAAGGGCCAATTCTATTGGCGTGTTAGATGAAACATATGCCTTTAGAGCTATTTCACCTGTACAAGATGATGAATATGTGGATCCGTCAACTTGTGAATTTAAATGGGAAGAAGTTAAAGACGCAAAAAAATATCGTCTTGTTATATCAGAAGATGAGGACTTAAAAAAAGTTGTTTTTGATGATTTTGTAGAACAATCTAACAAAACCGTTAAAGGGCTTAAACCTGCAACCACTTATTATTGGAAGATTACAGCCATATTGACTGATGTCAAGGGAAAGGAAAAAAACATGGATAATAAAGATGGAATAAGAATGTTTAAAACCGGTTTGAATAATGTTAGTGATAAAGAGATGACACCCCAAATGATAAGGGAAAAATGGAATCTTACATTTGAAGACGATTTTGATGGGGATAAAATTGATGACAGTAAGTGGAGTCATTGCCCTGAATGGGAGCGCAAGGATGGATTTTGGTCCAATGAAGATGCATATTTGGATGGAGAGGGAAATCTCATCATTCGAGTGGATGAGAGGGATGGTAAGTATTATTCCGGAGCCATTCGCTCGATGGATAAATTTGAACAAAAGCAAGGCTTTTTTGAAATACGATGTAAACTACAAACTCAAGAGGGTTTTTGGGGTGCTTTTTGGCTCATGTCTCCTACGGTAGCAGAGGTAGGGGATGAAGGAAGGGACGGAACGGAGATTGATATTATGGAGTCTGCATATTTAAAAAGCAGTAAAATATGTCAGGCATTGCACTGGGATGGTTATGAAGATGATCATAAATCCGATTCCAACATTCCTTATATACCGTATATATATGAGGGGTATCATACATTTGCTGTAAATTGGACTGAATATGAATATGTGTTTTATGTGGATGATCAGCCTACTTGGATAACTTCTGCCGGAGGTGTATCACAGGTACCTGCCTATCTAAAGATTACTGCGGAAGTTGGTGATTGGGCGGGAGATATAAAAAATGCAAAACTTCCTGATTATCTAGTAGTAGATTATGTTCGTGTCTATCAGAAACCAGGGAATAAATAGAGATATTTAATTATTTTGTTTGATTTATAAGTTTATCAACTGTAACAAATTCATACCCCAAGTTTTTTAACCTAGTTATGATGGAGGGCAGGATATCCACTGTAGCTTTTCGATTATCCTGCCCTCCTGCTGAATGCATGAGTATTACGGCACCAGGGTGTATGGTATTTACAACACAGTTTTCTATGTCTTCTTTATCCTCGGTATACCAGTCAAGTGAATCTATACTCCACGCTATAACCTTATAATCTTCTTTTTTTAGTAATTCCATCTGTTCATCGGATACCAGTCCATAAGGAGGCCGAAAATATTTTGGTTTTGGCCTCCCATCTATGCCGTCTATGAGTTTTTGGGTCTTTTCTATCTCCTTAAAAAGTTCTTTGGCATCGATTGACAGTGGTCTAGGATGGCTATAGGTGTGATTGGATAATTGATGTCCTTCCTGTATAATCCTTTCACCTATCTCAGGATATCTATCTAGATTTTGGCCTACTGCAAAAAATGTAGCTTTAACATCAAAATTATCAAGTATATCTAGGATTTTAGGCGTAGTTTTAGCATCTGGACCGTCATCAAAGGTCAAAGATATGACCTTTTGGGTGGCGGGAGTGCATATATAAAAGGCGTCTTTGAATTTATCAGATAATTCTTTTGCTTTTTCCCTAAAGCTCTTCAGGGATAGCTGCGTTTTTTCGTCTAAATCTATAGGGGGTTCCTGCACCTGTATATCTGTAATATTATTAGTATTTTTATCTTCTATTGTTGGAGCTCGTGAAATAGGTGCTTTAGGTCTATCTAAAGCTTGATACTGACATCCCGATAGTATCAGCAGGGCAAAGCATATATAGAACAACTTATTTTTATATTTTATCATGGTTTTAATCACCTCTATATAATTTATAGATAATATCGTTTTCTATATTTTTTCCCGATTAGGATATTATATTCTTGGATTTGGTATTAAGAGCAAAAATATTATAAAATATATAATACCAATAGAGGATAGTGAAATATATATGCTTTGATTTTTATTATATGAAAATTTAATATCTTGACTGAGATTACATGAGAATTTTGCGCATAACATTTAAGTGCACTAAAATTCTGTAGATTTACCCCAAATGATATTTGAGCTGATATGAGTTACTTCCATAGGAGATTCTGGATTTTCAATTCGGTATAGCAATTGCTTTGCAAGACGTTTTCCTAGAAGAAAGGTGTCCACATTTACTGTAGTCAGTTTACCGGATACTACAGAATATTCAGTACTACCGTCATAACCAGAGATAGCGATATCCGCAGGGACATCATATCCATGCTCTATCAAATATTGCATCAAAAAATTTGCAACATAATCACTAACGCATACAAATGCCTGGGGCAATTTATCAAGGTTATTTAAAAAATCAGAAATCTCTTCATAATATGTGTGAATACCAATTTTTCCAGTCATACAATATTTTTCTTGTACCACTAGGTGATTTTCTTCCATTGCAGATAAGAAACCTTCAAATCGCTCCCTATTTGTCAATGCGTAATGAATATCTCCAATAAAACCGATCTCAGTCCTACCTTTTCTTATAATGTCATTTGTTATCTCTTTAACGGCCCTTTTCCCTTCTAATATAATTAAGTCTCCAGTAATCGTATCAATTGGAAAATCGGAAACTACGTCAAGAAAAACCTTAGGGATGTTTAATTTATTCAGCATGGAAAGAAGTTTAATATCATAAACATTCATGATTAGCATTCCACCAACTGTTCCGTTACTTAAGTCATCAGGCAAAGTATATCCTTTGTAATAGCGTGGAGGAAGATACTTATACATTAAATTAACACCATATTTATCTAATTCCTTTGCAAGCGGATGGATAATACTGATCCAAAATGTGGAAGGCTCTGTTCTGGAAATGACCACAGAAACGGTTTTTTTTGAATTTTCTAGATTGTTTTGCGCATTATAATCATTTATTTGATTTTCTTGTTTAAGGTATCCCATTTCGCTTGCTGTTAACAATACCTGATCACGAAGTTTTTTTGAAACACCGGATTGGTTGTTCAGCACTTTTGATACAGTAACCCGTGATATATTAAGCATATCCGCTATGTCTTGCATAGTAACTTTTTTCATTGTAACCCCTTCTTACCTATTAAAGTGCACTCTCAAAAACTTTAAGAGCTTTATTTTTTCTATATTTTAAGGCCCAAATTTTAGCTTTATCCAAACTTTTAGTCGAGTTTAATCTTAATTTTTTTCAACTATTTTTGGAGAAATTACTATTACATATTGCTACAATTATAATACAATAAATTTATATGTTGGTATATTAATATATAAATTTATTATATTACATTTTTGACTAAAATCGACTAAAAAACAATTAAATTCTGAATCAATTATAGCATATTCATTCTTTACCTTCAATGTAAATTTACAAATGTTCAAAAAGATAAAAAAATATTGACTTTATTTAAAGCTAGTGTTAAAATAATTTATGCGTTAGTATATGTAATATACAGTTTTTTTGATTAAAATCGACTAAAAATAATCACTTTATCCTTAATGTAAATTTACAAAACCCCCAAAATGATAAAATGTGTTGAATTTATTTGGGGATGGTATTAAAATTAGAGTACTATAATAAAATAGTGGTTATTATTAGAAGGGAGGATAATATGGGAGAAAAGGTCAAAATAAAACGAAAAAAGTGGACAAGAGATGATACTGAGCTTACTTTATTAGCTCTTCCTACCTTTATATGGTATGTATTGTTTAGCTTTTTACCCATGTTTGGTGTAATTATTGCTTTCAAAAGGTATCAAATAACTCCTGGGAAAAGTTTTCTATACAATATTATTCATAGCGAATGGGTAGGGTTTGATAACTTCAAGTATTTAATTCAATCCAATAGCTTGTATATACTACTTAGAAATACCATAGGATATAATTTGGTATTTATTGCATTGGGCATCGTAATTCCTGTTACTTTAGCAATAATGATTAGTTTAATATATAGTAAACGAAAATCCAAGGTCTATCAAACTGCAATGTTTTTTCCACACTTCTTATCTTGGGTTGTTGTTAGCTATTTTGTATATGCTTTCTTAAGTTATGATAAAGGGATCTTAAATACTTTAATAAAGTCTCTTGGTAAGGAACCGGTACAGTGGTATATGGAATCAAAATATTGGCCATTTATTCTAATTTTTATGAATTCATGGAAAAGTGTAGGTTACAACATGGTGGTGTATTTGGCTAGCATCACTGGTATTGACCCATCTTTATATGAGGCAGCGGTTGTTGATGGTGCCACTAAGTGGCAGCAGGTAAAAAATATTACAATACCTAGTTTAAAGCCGATTGTTATAATGATGTTTATCCTGAATACCGGAAAGATATTTTACTCCGATTTCGGATTATTCTATCAAGTAACCAGAGGTATACCGGCTTCCTTATATGATGTTGCATCAACGATTGATACTTATGTATACAATGCACTATTGTCTTCAACTCCTATTGGTATGACATCAGCAGCAACCGTATTTCAGTCGGTAGCATGCTGTATCACAATTTTGTTAGCAAACTGGATTGTTAAGAAAATTGATGAAGACTATGCGATTATTTAGGAGGTAAATATGAAGAAGAAAGAAAATGGGAATCTAGATCTTAAAAAATTAAATAGCATTAAAAGTTCTACCAACTTATTGTTTAATATAATTTTTGTTATTTTGTCATTAATTTGTATTATACCGTTTATATTTATTTTTATTATATCTATCAGTTCGGAGGCATCTATAGCGACAAGCGGATACCGATTTTTCCCCAGCGAGTTATCCCTTGGTGCTTATAAATTTCTATGGAATGAAAAAGATATCATTCTTAATGCCTTTGGAATATCAGTTATAGTAACTGTTGTAGGTACACTTTTAGGAGTTGCACTAACAACTAGTTTGGGGTATGTGCTTTCTAGGCCAGACTATAAGCTAAAAAACTTTTTTACCTGGGTCGTATTCATTCCAATGATATTTAATGGAGGTATGGTTGCTTCTTATGTGGTAAATGCTAATATCTTGGGTTTAAGTAATACAATCTGGGCGTTGATTCTTCCTTTGGCAGTCAATTCATTTAACGTTGTTATATGTAAGACGTTTTTTAAGACAACTATCTCGGAAGCCATTGTTGAGTCAGCAAAGATTGAGGGGGCTAGTCAGCTTACTATTTTTGCTAGAATTATTGTACCGATTTCAAAACCGGTTTTTGCAACAATTGGCTTATTCTTAGCATTCGGATATTGGAATGATTGGTTCCAATCTTCCCTATATATAAGGAACCAGAGTTTAGTGTCCTTACAGGCGTTGCTTAATAACATCCAAATGAATATTGAATATTTAGCCAAAAACCCATCTGCAGGTCTTTCTATACAGCAATATGTAAGCCAGATGCCTACGGAATCTGTGCGAATGGCTATAGCGGTAGTTATTGTATTGCCTATTGCCTGTGCTTACCCATTCTTTCAGAGGTACTTTGTAACAGGATTAACAATAGGTGCAGTTAAGGGTTAATGAACTTAGATTAAAAGCAGAACATATTAAGAATAAATGCTTTTAATAAATAAGATTTTAAGATATTAGGAGGTTATTATGAAGAAGAAAATTTTTGCATTATTATTGGTAGTAGTAATGATGGGCACACTTTTTGTCGGATGTGGCACTAGTAATCAAGATAATTCAAATGATGCTAATGACCAGACAAACGATTCAGCAACAGGTAAAGATAAAGTAGTTACCTTGAAATGGGTTATGGTGGGAAACGGGATGCCATCTAATTATGAAGCATGGCAGAAAAATATCAATGCTTACTTGGAAGATAAAATAGGTGTGAATATTGATGTTGAAGTGGTTTCCTGGGGTGATTGGGACAATAGAAGAAATGTTATCGTAAACTCCGGTGAATATTTTGATATTCTATTTACAGACGTTGGTAGATATCTTAGTGAAGTTCAATTAGGCACTTACTACGATATTACAAAATTGGTAAAAGAGAATGCTTCTGACTTATACAAATATATTCCAGAAAATTATTGGGAAGCGGTAAAGGTAGACGGAAAGATTTATTCCATACCTACCTATAAGGATTCTTCTGTAACCCAATATTTTGTTTGGGATAAAGGATTAGCTGACAAGTATGATATCGATATCCAAAAGCATACAACACTTAAAGATCTGACAGAACCACTCAGGACGCTTAAGGAAGGCGAAGGGACAGCGCCTTTCATAATGGATAAAGTAGGATTAAGTGGAATACTTACAATGTATGATGGTATGGGAGCGGAATTAGAGCCTCTTGGTGTCAGAATTGATGATGAAACTCGTACAGTTGTGAATGTACTTAAAGAGGAACAAGTAATGAATGACCTAAAAACCATCCACCAGTGGTATAAAGAAGGCATCATTAATGCAGATGCACCTACACTAGCTGAACTTCCAACATATAGAATGGTATTTATGGCACAGGGATGGCCTTCTGCAGCAAAAACAACATGGGGTCCTAATATGGGTGTAGAAGCGGAAGCAGTACAGCATACTAAGCCGGTTTTATCTAATGGCACAGTTCGTGGTTCTTTGAATGGAATTTATTCAGGTTCTAAGCATCCTGAGAAAGCTCTGGAATTCTTACAATTAGTTAATCTAGATTCTCATGTAAGAGATGCTTTCTATTATGGACTTGAAGGTGACAACTTTAAGTATACAGAAGATGGGAAAGTAGAGAGATTAAATTCAGAGTGGTCTATGGCTGGTTACACCCAAGGAACTTTCTTTAATGTAACACCAATTGCTGGCGAGGTTGACCAATGGGAAGAAGTAAAGGAATTAAATGAGCAGGCAACAGGTTCAGTTCTATTAGGTTTTGATCTAGATCCAAGTGACATTCAGAATGAACTTGCCAACTGTCGTGCTGTATGGAATAAATATAAAAGTGAGCTGTTAACAGGTGCAAGAAATCCTGAAGAATTAGTAGAGACTGTTACAACTGAACTAGAGGCTGCTGGTTTTAATAAAATTATTGAAGAAGCACAGAATCAGATTAACGCTAACTACAACAAATAAAGATGAACACGATATAATATTATAGGGAATTTTCGGATTCCCTATAATATTATATTATTAATTATGTTATTTGTATGGAGGGATAAAATGTCATTAAAAATTATTGGAAAATCGTTGCCCAACATCCCTTGGCAGGAGAAGCCTAAAGGATATAAAGATCCAGTATGGCGTTACAATAAAAACCCTATTATAAATAGAAATCAAACAAAAAGATCTAATAGTATTTTTAATAGTGCAGTAGTCCCTTTTGAAGGGAAATTTGCTGGTGTTTTCCGGTGTGATAGCAAATCTGTTAGTATGGATATATTCCCGGGTTTCAGTGAAGATGGCATAAATTGGGCGATAAGTGATACGCCTATTAAATTTGAAGGCGAGGATGAGGAAATTCTCAAGCGAGAATATAGGTATGATCCTCGTGTTTGCTTTATTGAAGATAGATACTATATAACATGGTGTAATGGGTATCATGGACCAACTATAGGTGTGGGTTATACGTTTGACTTTAAGAAGTTTTACCAATTAGAGAATGCGTTTCTACCTTATAATAGAAACGGCGTATTATTTCCAAGAAAAATAAATGGTAAATATGCTATGCTCAGCAGGCCGAGTGATACAGGACATACACCGTTTGGAGATATTTTCTATAGTCAAAGCTCTGACCTTGAATATTGGGGACATCATCGCTATGTTATGGGCACTATAAAAGGAGACGAGTCAGCATGGCAATCTACGAAGATAGGCCCTGGACCGATTCCTATAGAAACGGAGGATGGATGGCTTCTTATTTATCATGGAGTAATTAATACATGTAATGGTTTTGTATATCGTATGGGTTGTGCTTTACTTGATTTAGAACAACCTTGGAAAGTAAAAATGCGTTCTAAGGATTATATTTTGGCACCATACGAATACTATGAGTGTGTAGGAGATGTACCAAATGTAGTATTTCCATGTGCAGCATTAGTTGATGCAGATAGTGGACGGATTGCTATATATTATGGTTGTGCAGACACTGTTACAGGTTTAGCATTTACAACTGTGGATGAATTGTTCAAACATATGAAGGAAAATCCTCTGGTATAATTATTTATTAACCTAAATTTGGACGTCTCCATTTGACTATGGGTAAGAGTAAATAAGATTAATTAGGTGGAGGAAGGCATGGAATATATTGACAAGCGAATTGGTGTTATTTGTGATCAGTTAAAAAAGTTAGCGGTAGTGCAGAAGATTCCAGTAGAAAATTTAATATATAAAGAAGGTAATTATATACGACCAGAAGATGTGGATGCTGCAGAGGGGGAGTTTAAACCTTTTGATAGTAAGAGGATGCATTGGTATGGTCCGGATAAACATTACTGGTTCCGTGTAGATTTCACAGTTCCCGAGAGTTTAGATAATAAACCTATGTGGCTTAAGGTTAGGACACAGATTGAGGAATGGGATGACGCTAAGAATCCTCAGTTTCTACTTTTTGTAAATGGCGTGGCAACTCAGGGGATTGACATGAATCATAGAGATGTACTATTAACGAAGGCTGCAAAAGCAGGAGATACTTACCGTATCGATCTACAAGCTTATACTGGCACCTTGCACAGTGAATTTAATCTAATTGTTGAAATGCAGGAGATTGATCCTAAGATTGTAGAACTATACTATGATATTAAAGTACCTTTAGAGGCATTTTCACGTATGGATAAAGAAGACCAGGATAGGCTTGCAATAGAGAATGTTCTAAATGATACTATTAATTACTTGGATTTAAGAAGTCCTTATTCAGAGGAGTTCTATATATCGCTAGATAAGGCCAGTGCGTATATTTCTAAAGCATTATATGAAGATATGGCAGGGTATAGTGATATTATTGCTACCTGTATTGGTCACACGCATATTGATGTTGCATGGTGGTGGACGGTAGAACAGACTAGGGAAAAGGTAGCCAGAAGTTTTGCGACTGTATTAAAATTGATGGATGAGTATCCAAACTATAAGTTTATGTCTAGTCAGCCCCAACTTTATTATTTCTTAAAAGAAAGATATCCTGAGCTTTACAGCCGTTTGAAGGAAAAGGTTAAGGAAGGACGTTGGGAGCCCGAAGGCGGAATGTGGGTTGAAGCTGATTGCAACCTTACTTCGGGAGAGTCTTTGGTTCGCCAATTCATTTATGGGAAAAGATTTTTTCAAGAAGAATTTGGTGTAGATAATCGGATTCTTTGGTTGCCAGATGTATTTGGTTATTCCGGAGCGCTTCCTCAGATTATGAAAAAGAGCGGTATCGATTATTTTATGACTACAAAATTAGCATGGAATCAGTTTAATAAGATTCCGTACGATACAATGAAATGGAGAGGAATTGATGGTACCGAAGTATTAGCCCACTTTATTACCACTTTAGGTGTAGGGCAGAGTATAGATAACTTCTTTACCACATATAATGGCATATTGCATCCTGATGCTATTATGGGGGGTTGGGAACGTTATCAGAACAAGGATATTAATAACGATATTTTAATCTCCTATGGCTATGGTGATGGCGGCGGAGGTCCTACCAGAAAAATGCTTGAGACCTCCAAACGTATGGAAAAAGGTATAAAAGGTATACCAAAGGTTAGACAGGAATTTTCGCGAACGTATTTCGAGGAATTAGAAGAAAGGGTTAAGGATAATAGAAGGTTGCCAGTTTGGGAAGGTGAGTTCTATTTCGAATATCACCGTGGAACCTACACTTCTATGGCAAGGAATAAACGTTCCAATCGTAAGAGCGAACTATTACTGATGGATTTAGAATTAATATCTGTACTAGCACAATATTTAAAAGGGGTACCTTATCCAAAAGAGGAATTAGAAAAGTTATGGAAAATCGTATTAATTAATCAGTTCCATGATATCCTACCAGGAACTTCTATCCATGAAGTGTATGAGGTAACCAAGAAAGAGTATGCCGAGTTGAAGGAGAAAGCAACAGCTCTGCTGAGAGAACGGTTAGATATTTTAACAGACAATGGAAAAGGACTTACGGTATATAATACTCTTGGCTTTGAGCGGGATGATGTTGTTCATTTGGGTGAATGCAATGCAGCTGGATTAAAAGATGAAAATGGCAATCTATATCCAGTTCAGCAAACATCTGATGGAGCAATTGCATACCTTGAGGGTATTCCTTCAAAGGGAAGTAAAACCTTTGAAATTGTACAAGAGGCAGATATGCCTGAACAGCCTTTTATCTTGAAAGATGATTATAGCCTAGAGACTCCATTTTACAGTATTAGACTAGATGAAAACGGTTTGTTTACTCACATTTATGATAAAGAAAATGACAGGGAAGTACTTCAGGTAGGGAAAAAGGGTAATCTGCTCCGCATGTATGAGGATAAACCGATGTATTATGATAACTGGGATATTGATATTTACTATACTGAGAAATACTGGGATGCGGATCAGATAGAAAGGCTAGAATGGACCGAGGTGGGAGTCCTCCGTGCTACTTTAGAGATTGATCGTAAAATTAGTAATTCTCTAATCAAGCAAAAAATTTATTTCTATGCGAACAGTAGAAGAATCGAATTTGAAACCTATGTAGACTGGAAGGAACATCAACATCTGTTAAAGGTCCATTTTCCGTTAAATGTTCATACTGATGAGGCGACTTTCGAAATTCAGTTTGGTAATGTAAGTAGGAAAGTTCATACCAATACCAGTTGGGATAGTGCAAGATTCGAAAGCAGCGGACATAAATGGGCCGATTTATCGGAAGGACATTATGGGGTTAGTTTATTAAATGATTGCAAATACGGTCATTCAGTAAAAGATGGAAACATGGCGATTACTTTAATTAAATCTGGTATTGAGCCCAATCCTATGACGGATTACGAGGAGCATTATTTCACTTATGCTCTATATCCTCATGCAGAGAACTGGCGTGATGGTGGTACCGTACAAGAAGCATATAAGTTGAATCAGCCTGCTTATGCTATTAAGGGTGGAATTCCAGGTAATAAAAATTCGTTAATATCTATTGATAAAAAGAATATTATCATAGAAACTATAAAAGAGGTCGAGGACGGAAAAGGTATCATTGTTCGTATGTATGAATGTGAAAATGCATTAACCAAGGCACACGTAAGTTTAGGATTAAAGGCTTCTTCTATAACGGAATGTAATCTGATTGAAGAAGGAGATACACCTGTAGCGCCTAATGGTGATGGATTTGATATAGAGATTAAGCCTTATGAAATAAAGACATTTAAAATTAATATATAAAAAACATTAGAAATAGACAGCTAAGCTTAGCTGTCTATTTCTAATGTTTTACAGTAAAATTTTATATCTCATTCTCTTATTTTCAATATGGTCTCAATATTATCCTTAGAACTACTGCCTACAAAGATTTTGATATTCCCAGGCTCGATACGAAATTCCATATTTCTATTCCATATGCCTAATTCTTCTTTACCTAGCAAAAAAGTAATGTCTTGCTTTTCCCCAGGATTTAAAAATATCTTTTTAAATCCTTTTAGCTCCTTTACACGTCGTGTAACAGTAGCTTCTTGGTCTTTGATATAAAGCTGGACAACTTCTTGTCCTGCAATACCCCCAATGTTTTCAACAGTAACACTTACTTTTATATTGTCTCCTTTTTCTATATCTTTAACAGACAAAAGATTGTTTAGGATCTTTAAATTAGTATATTTGAATTTAGTATAACTTAAACCATGGCCAAAATGGTATAAAGGAGCCGACTCCATATCTACATATGAAATTTCATGGCCTAGATCCTTATGGTTATAGTAAACTGGTAGTTGCGCAGAAGATCTTGGTATAGAAACGGATAGCTTTCCTGATGGATTATAATTTCCAAATAAAACTTCAGCTATTGCCCTACCCCCTTCTTTTCCCGGATACCATCCGCATAAAACCGCTTCACAATTTTCGGCTATCCATGGAATCGCATGTGGCCGTCCCTGAATGAGCACTGCTACAATCGGCGTTCCAGTCTTTTTGAGTTCCTTTAGCAGTTCTACCTGTACTCCTCCCAATTCCAAATCAGCTACATCCACACCTTCACCACAATCCATTTCTGAGGGATCTCCACCTACTATAGCAGCACCATTAACATCAAAAACAGTACCAAAATCTCTAGTGCTAGATCCACCCACAACTACTATAGCTATATCAGCACTTTGAGCTGCATCTATAGCTTCTTGGAATCCTTCTTTTGACATATCTCGGATATCACAGCCTTTTACATATATCAATTCTGTTTCGTCTGATGCTAAAGCCTTCAGTCCTTGTAGTACGGTAACTCCTGTATCCTTCCTTTGAGGTGCAGTATAATCTCCTAGCTGATTATAAAGATTATTTGCATTAGGGCCTATTACTGCGATCTTTTTTAGGCTTTTATCTATAGGTAAAATATTATCTTCATTTTTTAATAGTACAATTGATTCTCTGGATAATTCTAAATTAACTTTTTCGGCCTTTGGTGAATAGACTACTTGACTAGCTAATTTTTCGTCAGTGAATGGTTCGTCAAACAGTCCTAGAATAAATTTCAACTTTAATACTCTACTAACAGCCCTATCAATATATTCTTCTGAGACCTTGCCATTTTTAACTGCTTGCTCTAACGTTGTAAATGAAGTATCCCATAAACTTAAATCTACTCCCGATGTTAACGCCAAAGCAGCTGCGCTCTCATAGTCTTCTGTTAACATTAATAATCTATCTATTGCCGTGCCATCGGCCATGACCACTCCTTCAAATCCCCATTCATCACGTAGTATATCTGTAAGCAACTTTTTATTGGCATGGCAAGGAATACCATCAATTTCGTTATAAGCAGCCATACAACCTAAAGCACCTGCCTCTACTCCAGATTTCATACCTGGTAGAAAGATTTCTCTAAGCTCCCTTTCACCAATAGATGCCGGTGCTGCGTTATGGCCGCCCATAGCCGCTCCTTGAGCGCAGAAATGCTTCATTATAGCAATTACTTTATCGTTGCCTTGTAATTCTTCTAATGCTTCTCCTTGGAGCCCTTTTATGGCTGCAACCGCCATTTTTGCAGCATGATAAGGATCTTCTCCAAAACATTCTTCACAACGTCCCCAACGAGGGTCATGTAAAATATCCAACAACGATATAAGTGCTAAATTTCCTCCACGCGCCCTAATCTCAGCAGCAACTTGGGACATAGCTTCTTTATATAAATTTGGATTCCAGGTGCAACCTACACCTAAATTGGTACAAAACATAGTCCCTTCAAGCGCTTGGTGTCCATGGGGGCACTCTTCTGAAATGAGTACAGGAATGCCAAGTCTAGTGTTTTCTATTATATATTGCTGTATCATATTAGCAACGTGGGCGGACTTTTCTAACGGTATACCTGTATCAAATGTCACCGCCGACCATGGGTCAGCTCTAAACAGTCCATATAAAGCTCCCATACCATCACCAAATTTTACAGCTTCTTTAAATTCTTCTGTAAGTTCTATGCTATCTCCATTTCTTTTATAGGCCTTCCAGCCAAGCATCTTTTGGTTTAATTGGCCCACTTTTTCTTTTAAAGTCATTTTGGAAAGCAGATCATGGACTCTGACATCAATATCTTGCGTTTTATCCTTGTATTTCTCCATGCTTTATTTTCCTTTCTAAAAGTCTTATCCTAAAATTTTCTACAAGTAAATAATATATAGGCTATCTCACAGAAAATCATAACAAGAATCATCAAAAAAAACAATATTATATACACTTAATCTAATCTTATTGGACTATAAAATGTAAATATTTTGACTGTTACAGCAAAGACTAAATAAAATTGTTATGAAATACATTATTTTATTACAATGTATACTCATTCATTTATATAAATGTTGTACAGACATTAAAAATTATTTAATAGGGAGTTTAAAAGGGCATGTATTCATATTTTTGTAGTGACAATTATATAAAAAACTATTGACGGAATGTGTATAAATATATATAATATCGAATAAGTTTTATAAAAATATATTGGAGGATGGTAAAATGGAAGAAAAACAAAACCGTGAACAATGGGGATCGAAAATCGGCTTTATCCTTGCTACAGCTGGTTCTGCTGTAGGTTTGGGTAATATCTGGAGATTTCCATATATTGCTGGTGTAAACGGAGGAGCTGCATTTATTTTAATTTATATTGCTGCCATATTACTCATAGGTTATCCTCTCATGTGCACCGAGGTTGCTCTAGGTAGGAGAACTCAAAAAAACCCAGTTGGTGCATTTGCTTCATTATCAAAGGGCAAATCATGGCGCTTTGTAGGAGGATTGATCGTTCTGGTAGCGTTCTTTATTCTGTCATATTATTCTGTTATCGGAGGTTGGTCCTTAGCTTATATGACAAAATCCGTTATTGGGGGATTTAAGCCAACATTTAACTATGAAGAGCTATTTACAGGGCATATCAGCCAAGTATGGGAGCCTATAATTTGGCATGGCATATTTATGATTTTAACAATTGTTATTATTGAATCAGGGGTATTAAATGGTATTCAGAAATGGTCAAAAATATTGATGCCGGGACTTTTTATTCTTTTGCTGGCTTTAGCAATACGTTCTATGACACTTTCTGGTGCATCGGAAGGTATTGCTTTTTTTCTAAAACCTGATTTTAGTAAGATTACCTTTGGTACCATTCAAGCTGCTATTAGTCAGGCCTTTTATTCATTGAGTATAGGTATGGGACCTTTGATAACCTATGGTAGTTATCTAAGTAAAAAGGATAACATACCGGATAATGTAGGCTGGGTAGCAGGTGCAGATACTACTGTAGCCATTATAGCAGGTCTTGCAATATTTCCAGCGGTTTTTGCAATGGGATATAAGCCAAATGCTGGTGCAGGTTTGGCATTTATTACCCTTCCGGCTGTATTTTCTCAGATGGCAGGGGGAAGCTTCTTTGGTTTTATATTCTTTGTACTCCTTAGTGTAGCAGCTTTAACTTCAGCCATGTCCTTATTGGAAGTTGTTGTAGCATGGATAATAGATGAAAAGGGATGGAATAGAAGAAAGGCATCTATTGGTATTGGAATTTTAGTATTTATAGTAGGTATACCAGCTACATTAGGGTACAGTGTATTGAGTGATGTGAAGTTTTTAGGCATGGATCTATTGGATACCTATGATTTCATTACCAACAATATAGTGCTTCCTATTACCGGCTTATTTACTGCTATTTTTGCGGCATATATATGGAAGGTGGAGTATGCTATGGAAGAGATTAATACTCCTAAAGGTAAGATTACTTTTGGATCCTTTTATAGATTTTTAATAATGGTTATTATCCCCATAGCAGTATGCTTTATCATGATAATGAACCTGATTGAAAAGTTTGGTGCATAATAAAAACATTTAAAAGCTCTATTAATTGTTTAAATTAGTAGGGCTTTTTTTCATGTTTTATGTGATAGTGTGAAAAACATATTGACAATCTTAATTTAATATATTATCATATTAGTACATTATCATAGTAAAGTGGTATAAAGGCTTTGATGAGAAATAGTAGAGATACATTTTTTTACAGAGAGTTCCCGGTTGGTGAGAGGGACATATGAGTGTATTTTGAACACATCTCTGAGCTGGACACCGAAACCTATTAGGTAGTAGGCTGTTGCCGGAATCCTGCACCCGTTATAGTGCTAGAGTATAAGCGTGTATTTATTGTACTCGATAAGGTTGATACTGTGAGGTATCGATGAATAGAGATGGGACCACGAAGGAATACTTTCGTTCTCTAGTGTAAAGCTGGAGGCGGGAGTTTTTTTATTTTTAAATTTAAGTAGGAGGAGAAATATAAATGAAAAAGAAAAATGGTGTTGTAGCTTTATTAGTTATATTAGCTTTAAGCATTATTAGCTTGACAGGTTGTTCAAATGAGACGGCAGCAAAGCAAGATTCTTATGAAGAATTAAAGGAAAAGGGTTTTATAGTAATGGGTATGGATGATACCTTTGCACCTATGGGTTTTAGGGATAGCCAAGGTAATTTAGTCGGTTTTGATGTGGATTTGGCAAATGAGGTATTCAAACGAATCGGTTTGGAAGTAAAATTTCAACCTATAGATTGGTCCATGAAGGAAACAGAATTAAATTCAGGTAATATCGATGTAATTTGGAACGGCTATTCTATCACAGAAGAAAGAAAAGAAAAGGTTTCCTTTACCCAAGCCTATCTGGAGAACAAACAAATAATAATTACATTGGCTGAATCCGATATAGAAAGCAAGGCAGATTTAAAAGATAAGAGGGTAGCAGTTCAAAACGGCTCAAGTACTTTAGAAGCAATAAATAAGGAGCCTTCGATAGTAAAGGGTTTTAAAGGAGGAGAACCGGTTTTATTTGATACAAATAATGAAGCTTTCATGGACTTGGAAGCCAAACGGGCAGATGCCGTTGTGGCAGATGAAGTTCTTGCAAAATACTATATCAAACAAAAGGATCCTAAAGACTATAAAATTCTCGAAGAGGATTTTGGGGAAGAGGAATATGGGATAGGTCTTAGAAAAGGCGATAAGAAATTATTAGAAGCGATTAACAATGCCTTGGATGATTTGAAAGAGGATGGAACTTATAATAAAATTTGCAAAAAATGGTTTGGAGAAAATGATTAAGGTAAGAGGATGATGATATGATCAGCTATATATATACTTTATTGCCGTCTATGATTGATGGACTTATGGGAACCCTGGGCATATTTATTATAACCCTTGTACTATCTATTCCACTGGGAGTGCTTGTTGCCATAGGGAGATTATCAAAAATAAAAATTGTATCTACAATAACTAAATTTTATATATGGGTAATGCGTGGTACACCATTAATGCTTCAGATAGTGTTTGTGTTTTTTGGGTTGCCTATAGTAGGTGTAACCTTTGATAGATTTACTGCTGTGATTATAGCTTTTGTATTGAACTATGGTGCATATTTTGGTGAAATATTCAGAGGTGGTATAGAATCCATTGATAGAGGACAATATGAGGCAGCTAAGGTTTTAGGATTGACTCCGTATAAGACATTTAAAAGGATAATACTTCCTCAGATGTTCAAGATAGTGTTACCTTCCATTGCAAATGAAGTAATCACCCTTGTGAAAGATACTTCATTGGTATATGTAGTAGGGATCGGAGAGTTATTGAGGGCTGGGAAAATTGCTTCGAATCGGGATGTTTCATTAGTTCCATTGGCCTTGGTGGCGGTTATCTATCTGATGTTAACCGCTATATTTACTAAAGCTTTTAATAATATGGAGAAAAAATATTCTTATTATGAATAGGAGGAGCGAAATGCTTTTAGAAATAAATAATCTGAACAAAAGCTTTGGAAAGAAAAAGATACTAAAAGATATAAGCTTTAGAATGGATTCAGGTGAAGTCTTGGCGGTTATAGGGCCATCGGGAGCTGGAAAAACAACGCTCCTCAGATGTATAAATAATCTAGAAAAATGTGATAGCGGTGATATAAAAATTGACGGATCCTATTTATGTAAGGATCTTGGTGGCAAAAGTATATATGCTAGTGTTGATGGAATAAAGACTATACGAAAAAAAATAGGCCTAGTTTTTCAAAACTATAACCTATTTCCCCATATGTCGGTAATGGAAAACATAACAGAGGCTCCTATAAATGTCTTTGGAGTTTCCAAAGAAGAAGCGAGGGATAAGGCTTTAGAACTACTAGAGACCATGGGGCTTGAAGAAAAGGCTGATTCTTATCCATTTGAGCTTTCTGGAGGTCAAAAACAAAGGATAGCTATTGCAAGGGCTTGTGCATTAAATCCTAATATCATGTGTTTAGATGAACCTACTTCTGCTTTAGATCCGGAATTAAGGGAGGAAATAGCAGGTATAATAGAGAAATTAGCAGATAATAGTATGGGTATTTTGATCATAACCCATGATATGACTTTTGCAAAGAGAGTTGCTAATAGGATAATATTTATGGAAGATGGACAGATTCAGCAGGAAGGCACCAAAGAAGCGTTCTTCAGTAATTTCGAAGATGATAGGATAAAAAAGTTTGTGGCTTTATAATTTGAGGGTGATTTTATCTTTTTTACACATATGTTTATTTGGAGTTAAGAATGGCAGATGTAATAATAGTTTCAATAATCATCAGCTATTGGCGATTGGAAATGATAAAATCCTCTTGAATCTTATTGCAAACCATAATTTGCTACAGTATAATATGATTAGAGCATTATTAAACATATGATTGTAATCTGGAGAGGAGAATAAAAAATAGACTCAGAAAGCAGAAGAGAGGCTATCTTAAAGACTATACAAAATAATAATAAACCTATAACAGGTTCTGCCCTTTCCAAGGTATTTGGCGTTAGTCGCCAGGTTATAGTACAGGATATAGCCATATTAAGGGCGGCAGGATATGTTATAATTGCTACTCCGCAAGGGTATATATTACCCCAAAAATTTAATGATAGGCATACTAGGGTCTTGGCTCTTAAGCATAAACCTTGCCAAATACAGGATGAGCTATCTACTATTGTGGATTTAGGCGGGAGTGTAAAGGATGTAGTCATTGAACATCCAGTATATGGAGAGTTTAGAGCTGATCTTATGATAAATTCACCTAGCGATCTTAGAGCCTTTATGGCAAAGATGCAAAAAGAACAAGCAGAACCTTTGTCATCGCTGACAGAAGGTATACATCTCCACACCATAGAGGCAGATAGCGATGATGTTTTGGATAGGATAGAACAGGCGTTGAAAGTAAAAGGATATTTGGTAGAGAATCTCTGATTATAGTTGAATATATTAAAAAATAGTGTATAATATATTAAAAGAAAAAAGTGATGAAGGGAAGTTAAGGTAGTTTGAGTTCTCTAAGAGAGCCGATGGCAGGTGCAAATCGGTAGAACCACTATCGATATTCCGTCCTGGAGCTGTAGGCTGAAAGTAATATTAGGCCGTACCGGATGCCGGGCCGTTATCGCCGGTTGAAGCTGGGGTTTTAACCCAACAAGGGTGGCAACGCGGGTGTATTCTCGTCCCTATAATAGAGGGATGGGATTTTTTTAATTTTGGTAAAAATTTCGGTTAGGAGGGTTATTATGCTGGATATAAAATTTATTCGTTCCAATCATGAAGCGGTAGAGAAGATGCTATCAGACCGTAAAGGGACAGTAGATCTAAAAGAATTCTTAGAATTAGATGGGCAGAGACGTAAATATATAGGGGAGAGCGAACAGCTAAAAAACAAAAGAAATACGGTAAGTCAGGAGATAGCAAAACTCAAAAGGGAGAAAAAAGATGCGACCTCTATTATGAAAGAAATGAAGGAAGTTTCAAAGACCATAAAGGAATATGATGAAAAGTTAAAGGATATAGAAGAAAAATTGGAGGCTATTGTACTTACCATTCCTAATATGCCCCATGAATCTGTACCTGTTGGTAACTCAGACGAGGATAATAAAGAGGTAAGACGTTGGGGAGATCCAAGGGAGTTTGATTTTGAATCTAAAGCCCATTGGGATATAGGGGAAGATCTTGGAATATTAGATTTCGCCACTGGTGCAAAGGTTACGGGTGCTAGGTTTACCTTTTATAAGGGGTTAGGTGCTAGGCTTGAGCGAGCATTAGTAAACTTTATGTTGGATCTTCATATTACACAGCATGGCTACACAGAAGTGTTCCCACCATTTATAGTGCATAGGCGCAGTATGCAGGGTACAGGACAATTACCCAAATTTGAGGAAGATGCATTTAAGATAGCAGGGACTGACTATTTTCTTATACCTACTGCAGAGGTACCAGTTACAAATATGTATAGGGAACAGGTAATAGATGGATCAAAACTTCCAATAAAACATGTTGCCTATAGTGCATGTTTTAGAGCAGAGGCTGGTTCGGCAGGCAGGGATACTAGAGGTCTTATAAGACAGCATCAATTTAACAAGGTAGAGATGGTTAAATTCGTAGAGCCTGAAAATTCATATGAAGAGCTTGAAAAGCTTACAAAGGATGCAGAAGATGTATTAAAGCTTTTGGGCCTTCCGTATAGAGTCGTTACATTGTGTACTGGCGATTTGGGATTTTCTTCAGCTAAGACCTACGACTTGGAAGTATGGATGCCCAGTTATGGTAGATATGTAGAGATATCCTCATGCAGTAACTTTGAGGATTTTCAAGCAAGGAGGGCAAATATAAAATATAGACCTTCTGATAAGGGAAAAGCTGTATATTTGCATACATTGAATGGTTCTGGTGTAGCCATAGGGCGTACTGTAGCTGCTATACTAGAGAATTATCAGCAGCAGGATGGCTCGGTTTTGATTCCGGAAAAACTTATACCTTATATGGGCGGTATAGACAAGATTACAAGGTAATATATTCCAATTTAAAAAGCCTTGGGTTTTGTAAAAATTCAAGGCTTTTTAGGGTTTAGTAGCTTTAAAATTCCTTACTTAAGTATCAGTTTATATGCTTAAGGGCATATTGATTCATTGTAAAAGCTAAAATAATGAATATTGTATGTTGACAACTATTTAGTGTTTTGTTATACTATACAAGTGTCAACAGCACGGAGAGATGTCCGAGTGGTTTATGGAGCTGGTCTTGAAAACCAGTGACACCGCAAGGTGCCGGGGGTTCGAATCCCTCTCTCTCCGCCAATTGAATATTTTATATATATTTGGCTTTTGTTTGGAGAAGTACCCAAGTTGGCCGAAGGGGCGCCCCTGCTAAGGGTGTAGGTCGGTTTTGCCGGCGCGAGGGTTCGAATCCCTCCTTCTCCGCCAAAATTTTCTAGAAGAATTGTGTATAAACACAGTTCTTTTTTTATCTATAAATTCAAAAAGGTATTTCATAAGACATGGCGAAATTAAATAGTGATATAAAAAGTTTAGACATTTACATGTCTAAATATGATAAAAATAGAAAAGAGGTAATTTAATGGGACAAAAAGATATGCTTGAGACGAGACTTTTAAGCTCATTGACTAAGGTATTTGCTGATGAAGAATTGAATGATAAGCCATGGAACAAGGGATCAATGTTAAGCAATGAGGTTTATTCTTTTCAGGTTGCCTATTGCTGGCATGGAGAATTATTAAAAGAAGTTGATGTACATATTGTTTCAGAATTATCACCTTATATTAAAGTTAGAAAAGTCGGACTAGTGCCGTCTGAGATGCCATGTTATGTGGATCATGATGAGAATATTCTACGTTCTACGCCAGGGTTATACCCAGATTCTTTACTACCATTAGATGATGAAAAACTTACATTTTTACCCGAACAATGGCGTTCTATATGGATTACAGTGGATACTTGTGGTAGTGTAGTTGCTAGTACCTATCCAATAGAAATTATCTTTGAAACTGCATCAGGTGAATTGTTGGGCAAAGAGATATTCGAACTGGAATTATTACAGGCGAGATTGCCAAGACAAACCTTGATACAAACGCAGTGGTTCCATACAGATTGTCTGGCAACATGGTATGGAGTTGATGTTTTTAGTGAAGAACATTGGAACCTTATTGATAAATTTATAAAGACTGCAACAAAGCATGGTATCAATATGATTTTAACTCCTATTTTTACTCCTCCCCTTGATACTGAAGTAGGAGGGGAGAGACCTACTGTCCAATTAGTTGATGTTTACAAGGCGGGAGATGCATATAGGTTTGAATTTGATAAGTTAAAAAGATGGATTGAGCTTTGCATTTCAAATGGTGTGGAGTATTTTGAATTCTCCCATCTATTTACTCAATGGGGGGCAAAACATGCACCGAAAATTATGGCTGTAGAGGATGGAGAATATAAGCGTATCTTTGGGTGGGATACAGATGCAGCGGGAGGGGAATATAAAAACTTCTTAGACCAATTTTTACCTGAGTTAATAAACTTTATAAAGGAAAATAATCTAGAGCAGCGTAGCTATTTCCATGTTTCTGATGAGCCGAGTTTGGAACATTTGGATTCCTATAGGAATGCAAGCAATATTTTAAACAAGTACCTAAAGGATTTTCCTGTTATTGATGCACTTTCAAATTATCAGTTTTATGAAGATGGGCTTGTTAAAAAACCTATTCCGGCGACAGACCACATAGAGGCCTTTTTAGAAAACAATGTTGAGAATCTGTGGGCATATTACTGCTGTGGCCAATATAAGGAAGTATCAAATCGTTTCTTTAACATGCCTTCTGCAAGAAATAGAATCCTTGGTATACAGCTATATAAGTTTAATATCGAAGGTTTTCTCCAGTGGGGATATAATTTTTGGTATTCCCAATATTCCCGTTATCCAATCAATCCTTTCTGTGTAACGGATGCAGGATATGGTTTTCCATCAGGAGATGCATTTGTAGTTTATCCGGGGAAGGACGGTCCTTTGGAATCTTTAAGGCTAGAGGTGTTCTATGAAGCCATTCAGGATTTACGTGCACTTAAACTATTGGAAGATTTAATAGGAAGAGAAGCCGTTTTAGATATGCTTGAAGCCGGATTGGATGCTCCTATAACATTTAGTCAATATCCAAAGGATATGGAATGGATATTATCAAAGAGAGAGCAGATTAATCGCAAAATTGCGGAATGTAGTAAATATTAAATATTTCTAACAAAACAGTAATCTCCCTATCAATTTAGATCGTATATTTGTATTATAATAGTAGCGAGCAAATAGAGGGGGAGAGACTGTGTCTAAAAAAATGGCAATTATTAATAAAATATTTTTATTGTTTGCTATCATTATATTACTGCCTATTAGTACTGGATGTATGGCAAAAAAAGATCATTTGTTATTATCCGAAGACAATGAAGAGAAAATAGTGCATGTAGATGTTCAATTGGATGATAAACAAATAGGGACTGGTAACAACGAGGATTTGACTTTTACAGATAAAGGGACAGATCTAAAGCCAGTTAAAAAAGTGGCCTATGAAGGACCGGTTCAGCATATATTTTTTCATCCCCTTATAGCTTTTCCTGAGCTGGCTTTTGACGGGGATAGTATGGAAAAGGGTTATAATGATTATTTTGTCACGGTGGATGAATTTAATAAGGTAATAAAAAGTTTATATGAAAAAGATTTTATCTTAATCGATATAAATTCTCTCATTGACGAGATAGAAGAAGATGGCAATAAGGTAATAAAGAAAAAGCAGCTTATGCTCCCGGAAGGGAAAAAACCGCTTATAATATCCATTGATGATCTAAATTACTATAAATATATGTTGGAAAATGGGAATGTATATAAATTAATATTGGACCAGGACGGTAATATAGCTACCTATTCAATTACGCCTCAAGGTGATGAACTTATTTCCCGTGATAATGAGATAGTGCCCTTGCTGGATAAGTTTGTTTTAGAGCATCCAGACTTTTCCCACGATGGAGCAAAGGGTGTAATTGCCCTTACTGGTTATGAAGGGGTACTGGGTTACAGAACCAACAAAAAGGATTCTCCTGAGTTTGAAAAGGAGAAAGAAGGTGCATTGAAGGTAATAAAGCATCTAAAAGAGACGGGCTGGACTTTTGCTTCACATGGTTATGGCCATCTTGATGCATCTAGGGTAAGTAAGGAAAAACTAGTAAGGGATACTAGACGCTGGCGGGAGGAGGTAGGCAGTCTCGTTGGACCTACATCTGTATATATATATCCCTATGGAAGCCGGGTACTTCCTGGAGATCCTAAATTTGATGTCCTTGTGGATGAAGGTTTTAATATATTATGTGCAGTTGGATCAGGCCCGTATGAAAAATTTGCAAAGAGGGCATATATGCAGGATAGAAGGCATATTGACGGCATAGCGTTTCTTACACAGAGAAATAGATTTTTAGACCTGTTTGACAGTGCAGCGCTGGTGGACCCTGTAAGGCCGGAGCAGATAAAAGAATAGAGTTATAATATTTAAGTACTTTGGGAAAAAATATATATATTCTATCTGAAAGGTAGGTGCATGATGACAAAATTAACTTGTTCAGTATGTGGCATGCCTTGTGATAAGGATGTGGTTAGTAATTGCCCGGAATGTGCTGCTATCTTATGCGAAGAGTGCAGTGAGATCTATGGTGGTTATTGCGAGAAGTGCCAGGATATTTTTTCCCAACAATATGATGATTGAAAAGGACGCCATATATGGCGTCCTTTTCAATATAGATATTTTTATATGGTATGATACTCCTAATGGATATAAAACTTGACAAATATGAGATAATGCTGTAATATATAAAACCGTAGGGTGCAATATGGACAGAATATGAGGGAAAAAGAATATGGTATGTTGCCTATATGTAAATAAACATACGGACTACATAAAGCTGATCGATAAAAAGATATAGGTTATAGTAAAAAAGGAAACAAGCCTAGATGTTTTCCGGAAATGACAACTAGCAATTTCTTCTTTGATACCGGAAACAATTAGGGCTTTAAGTTTCATTAAAATATAAATTTACCATATGAAATGGAGGTTGCTAGAATGAAGACTAAAAGATTTAAAAAAATTGCACTCTTTTTATCAACAATCCTGGTTTTCTCATTCTTATTCACCGCTTGTGGTGAAAAGGAGGATGCAGATATGCCTCAGGATGCAGGTACAGAACAGCAACAGGATGCAAATGATGTAGACAATACTGAGGATCTAGAAGACACTAAAGATGAAGACACCGAGGATGAAGATGCCGAAGATGCTGAAGACGAGGTTGAGGATGCTGACGCGGAAGACGACGCCAGTGATGATGAGGATACAGATAGTGAAGATTAAGAATTAAATTGGGCTGGTTTTAAAACCAGCCCAATTATTTTTGCGTTTTGTATTGACATATGTCCCTAAGTACATTATAATAATGTGGTGTCCGATAGGTACCTGTAGCTCAGTTGGATAGAGTGTCTGACTACGAATCAGAAGGTCGGGGGTTCGAATCCCTCCAGGTACACCATTTAAAGGGCGTAAGCTGATGATTGTAAAATAATTTACAATCATCAGCTTTTTTAATACAAATAATTTTAAAAATTAGAATTTGAATATTATACCAACTATTGCCGCTGCTATAAGATATACTATTGGATGCTTCTTATATTTGTTTATAAGGTATAAGATAACGGCAAATAATATAATGGACTTAATATTGAATAAATCTAGAAAATTGGTAGTTTTTAAATATCTATTTACATTAAATAATGAGATCTTTGCAACCTCAAAGCCAGCTGCACCGATAAGTCCTGTAACTGCCGGTCTTAATCCATAAAAGCCTGCTTGAACTATAGGCTTTTCATTGAATTTTGTAAGATAACGGGCTATTATTATAATAATTATTATAGATGGAGTAATAAGACCCAGAGTAGCTATTATGCCGCCTAAAACGCCCGCTGTTTTATAACCTACATAGGTAGCCATGTTTATGCCTATGGGGCCTGGGGTAGATTCGGATAGGGCAATCATATCCACTAGTTCATTAGGTGTAATCCATCCATATTTATATGCTAGTTCCTGAAGAAATGGTAAAGTAGCCAATCCTCCTCCAACGGAGAAAAATCCGATCTTAAAGAATTCTAAAAACATAATTATATAGATCATTTTGCATCAGCCCTTCTGTATTTTATAGCAATACCTACAATAGCTGAAATTATAACGACTATAATAGGCGAAACTTTCATAAAAGCTATGGAAGAGAAGGCAGCAGCAAATATTATTATACCTATCCAGTCTTTTACTGTCTTGCCCCACATTTGTACTATTGTATTTGCTACTAATGCTACTACAGCAGCTCTTATACCAGCAAATGCATGCTTTATTACAGTATATTCCTGAAAGTTTGTAAAAAAGGCCGTAATTACAGTTATTATAACTACGGAAGGAAAGATCATGCCCAATGTGGCAACGAGGGCCCCAATTATGCCCTTCCTTTTATAACCTATAAATGTTGCCGTATTTACTGCTATTATTCCCGGTGTACATTGCCCGATTGCGTAATAATCTATTATTTCTTCATCTGTAGCCCACTTATTTTTTTCGACTATCTCTTTTTGGATAAGAGGAAGCATTGCATATCCTCCGCCAAATGTAAAGCCTCCTATGCGGCAAAAAACGATAAATAGTTTCCATAATTCTTTCATACTATCTCCTTCCTGTCTGATATTTTATACAATGGTGATTATAACAGATAAAGTTTGTAAACGAAACTCATATTTAAGAAAAAACTATAGCATTATATTAACCTAAAAATATAATGCTATCCTAAATATTAGCATTTTAAGGTGTTGCTGCATACTATATTATAGATTTTCATAATTGTAAGGAGGATTTTATTATGCAATATTATGGAGAATATCCATACATGTCAGATCAATATAATATGATAAACTCAATGATGGGTGATTATACTTGGATGCCTAGGTATCCATTGCCTGATCGTAGAATGCCAGATCCCTATTCATATCCAGGGAATCTACCAATGGCAATACAACTCATAGCAGAAGCTATAGCAAGTGAGCGGGAAGATGAATTATTCTATGATTATCTTCTAAAAAATGCACCATCAGAAGAGGATAAATCTATTATTACAAGCATTCGTGATGATGAACGCAAGCATTTTGGCCTTTTTAGACAAATATATTCTGAATTAACATGCAGGATGCCCCCGACTCCCCAAGAACCAGAAATTACACTTCCCGCTTCCTATTGCGAAGGTGTAAAAAAAGCATTATTTGGGGAATTAAGTGCTATAGAAAAATATAGAAGGATATTGTATGCATTACAAGATAGGGTGCAGATCAATAAGCTCATTGAAATAATTACAGATGAAATAAAGCATGCATCTAAGTGGAATTACTTATATACAAAAAATGAATGTTTTGAAGAAGAAGGAACAGAAGATTAAATATTTATGAGGTGATCCCTTATTTTTCGTATGAACTTTTTCATAACCCTTGAAATATAATATATAAGTGACTGTAGCCTCTCGAAAAAGAATTGGAAATAGTTAAGGCTAACCTAAAACTGGAATATATCGAGATGCTACGGCTGATTTTGTAAAAGAAATAAAATTGAACGTTGAGAAACGCATATTGTAGTGATTG
>NZ_RXHQ01000027.1 GCF_004138105.1 Xylanivirga thermophila
ACATAGAAGATGTCATCCTTTCGTTAGTTGTTTATTATAGTGAATAATATATTAACAGGATGTCATCTTCTTTTCAATTCTTATGGTAATTTATTACTCTAATTCCCTACGGTAACTTTACACTAACAGATTTTTTACGACTTTATGTACAATATAGCAACTGGATATCCAACTTTGTACAAAATATAGTTATTGGAATCTAGTTAAAAAAGGACTATAAACCTTTTCATAACCTTTAGTTACAGGTTATTAATTTTTATCCTAATTGTCTCTCTACTCGGATTCAAATATAGAAGCGTAGTGTGAATATTACTATGCCCTGCTAAATAGGCAACCTCATGAACTGATAGCCCGCCCTCCAAAGCAATTGTGCAGAAATAATGTCTTAATACATGAGGAGTGACCTTGTCGCTATACTTATTGAAAATCTTATTAACTGTTGACCTATGAATTACCTTACCATTACTATTCGCAAATAAATATGGACTATCACTTTCTCTCACTCTTAGATACTCTCTTATACTATTAATAATCTTATCATTTAGATAAACAACTCTGTCTTTATCTCCTTTACCCCTAACCTTTAACTCTCCAACTGTTAAATTGAAATCTGTTAATTGAATATTAAGTGCTTCACTAATTCGCAAACCTGCATACGCTAACAATGTCGCCAAGCAATAAATATCTCGATGTCCATCTTGTAATAGTTGCTGTCTAAAAGCATCAACTTCTTGCAATCTAAGGCAATGGCTGAATAAAAGAGGGAGTCCTGTTGCTGTCTAAAAGCATCAACTTCTTGCTTAGTAAGATCGGAAGGATTAGCGTATTTCTGCTGGATCTTAATATTATCATTTTTTGAAACTACTTGGTCCTGTTGTATTCCATTCGCAACCAAAAATTCATTATACTTTATTAATGCACTAATCTTACAATTTATTGTTCTCCCATTATCTTTCTTTATATTACGAAGATAACTTATATAATCTAAGATGTTTTCACGGTATAGCACCGAACATTCTCTGCCAAATGACTCCCAAAACCATTTGTAGTAACCTTTTATGTGCAAATAATAACTATTGATAGTATTTTTGCTCTTTCCTTTCAACGCTAAATACTCTCTAAATTCCTCTAACAAAATTTCACCTCCATAAATTATGTTGCCAATCATATTTCTAAGTTCCCGTAAATTATGTTGAATTTATATATTGATGTTACCGCTTTTAGCAGTAAAAGTCAGGACCTTCGGCAGCATAATTTATATTATGTTGAAAAAAATTTTAACCGAATCTCTTTATAGATTGAGTATTACAAACACTTTCTTATAACTTCTAGGCTTGTTGATATCTATTTATTACATAGAACTATAATGTTTTTCATCCTTTTATTTTACATCTCCAGCAAAAATAAAAAGCCAAGGGCAATTTCGCCTTTGACTTTAACATTGCATAAACTATATTCAACTCCATTTATATATGTTACTCAACGCCCAATGCTTTGTATACTGCATCTTCAGGGCTTTGGTAAAAGGATATCTGAAATTTAGAAAATAACTCTGGAGGAACTGTGTTAATGTCTGCAGCGGAAGCCATAGGTAGGAGTACCTTTTTCGCCCCTGCATCAAAGCAAACTTGCAGGGTGGATGCCAGTTCCTCCACTTTATTAATGGTTCCCCCTATACTCATTGACCCTAATACCACCAACTGACTTAATACAGGTTTTTTTAATGCTCCAGAACAAAGGGCAATAAAGGCTGCTAAAGTCAATTGAGAAGTCATACCAATTCCCTGCAAATCTTGAACATGCATCAAAAAATCATTATTGCTTAAGGAAATTGTTCCACTAATATTCTTTTTGTTTGCTTTAAAATAGTTAAAGGCTGTATTTAAATTCTCTTTTGCTTCCCTGCTAGTCCCCAATCCTGTCCTTTCAAATTTTCCTGTTCCAGAGACAACCTCTGTTTCTATTTTATATACTCCGATCATCCCTGAATCACCATGGGCAACTGTATATACATGCCCTGGTCTTCCCTTTCCTTCAGGTATCAGTTTGTCGCCACCTTGTTCCGGAACCGATACGAATTCTTCCTCAAAAGTTTCATTATCTATGTAGGAAAAATGAACATCATAAAATTCCATACCGCCAATTTTCTTTAATTGTTCTTTTACTCGTCTTCTTCCAACTAAGGCATACCTTAGGATTTCTTCTAAATCTTCTTTATTAAACTCCCCATGAGGATAAATTAGTTTGACCAATCCCGATACAGTCTTCCTTACCGCTATAACATCTCTTTGGTTAAGATTGTTACCAAGTCTAAAGTATTTATCTATACTATCGCCATAGGATCTTTTTCTCATTTCCCTAAAAAACTCTGCAATATAGTCAGTAATAAAGCCATATTCATTAGTAAAAAACTCTGGCCTATATTTAGGTATTTCCCAACCTGGAATATAATAGTGCATTCTATCAAAAAAAGCAGAGTCGTATGCCATTGCCTCTGGAAATGGTTCAAATAAATGGGATGTTTTTAAAAGAACGTCCACAGATTGATTGATGTTACCAACAAAAACCATAGAAGCAGAAGCATTTTTTAATTCTTTTCCTCTGGCAAATGAGCCTGAAGCCATATAATCCTTCATAATCTGAATACCATCTTTATCTTTAAAGGTAATTCCAGCCACTTCATCAAAGGCTACTACATCCCATAAGCCGACTAATCCGATTTTTCTGGTGCTCATATTGTAAAATAAATTGGCTACAGTAGTTTGTCCCCCTGATATTAAAATAGAGTTGGAGGATATTTCCTTATATATATGAGATTTACCTGTCCCTCTTGGCCCCAATTCACAGAGATTATAGTTGTTCTCAACAAGAGGAATCATTCGGGCAAGAAGGTGCCACTTAACTTTTTCCTCTAATTGAGTAGGTTCCATGCCCACGGATCTTAAAAGGATATCAATCCATTCATCCTTGGTAAAATATTTTCTTCCACTCAATATCTCATCCATATCCAAGTTTGGAATTTGAATGGGTTTCAAACTATTTATAATAAATGGATTTGCATTCCTTAACTCTTCGTCATAATAGTATTGAATTTTAAGAATGCACCATATACCGCCAGCAAGAAGTTTCTCAAATTCTTTCACATAATTCGCTTCTACTTCTACGCCCTTTAACCCTAAATTAGAAAACTCTGCCTCATAAACGTCTCTCTTTTCATTGAGCCTTACGGTCAACTTATCAATGACTGTATACTGACCTAATTCTCGAATTTTGGATTTAATCTTTTCCGCTTCATCTGGCCTAACATAATTTTCTGCAAGTATTGCTTTTACTCTATTAACTCCTTCATTTATGGAATCTTCATCATCAGTAGCACAATACATGCCAAGTAAATATTCAAGGACATATATGGGGACATTTGCCCCTTCTTTTATTTTTTGAGTTAGATCCTTACGGACAACCCTGCCCGGAAAGTATTGATTCAATTTTTTATTTAAATCTCTATTCTCCCTGTCCACTGCCTTTTCACCACCTTTGCAATTTTATAAACCAAAGTCATCTGTAAATAGCAAATCTATCGTAAAAGGTATTCGCTCATATATTTTTTCTACTGTTTCATCTTCATCTTCTAAAATTAAATAATATTCCTTGTTCTTGTCATAAGCCATATCCCTTAATGTAAACTTCTCTCTATAAGTGCGGTTTTCAGGGTTTTTCGACCTACTATCAGCAATTATAATGTTTTCATTAGAGATACGGTTACCTTCTTTATCTACAAAATAAAGTTTTAGTTTTAATGGCACTTTCTTTTCGTCTACCACTTCTGTTTGGAAAAACTCCAAATAGGTGATTCTATTTGTAATCTTCCTTGAAATATTGGTTAACTTCACTTCGACCTTAGTAGCTTTATACTCATCTTTACGGATATTCTTAAATCTTATTACAGGAACAATTATCTCCTGCAAAGATGCTCCACCATGGACATAATTGGCTCCTGCCCCTTGAACCTTGTATCTAATCATACCTTTTGGAACAATGGCTTTTAATTTTGTCTCCTGTCCAAAAAGATATTTCATAGAAATAGGTAATGTATCTGAAATATCTTCATCAATTTCTGCAAGCATATATCTCCTGCCGGCATCTATGGTCTCAGCATTAAATCTGCTAATCTTGTCTACTTCTGTTAATTGGGAACGCCTGTATATGAAACCATGATCTGCAGTAATTATTATGTTTGTAGCACTTACATGATTTATTAGGTTTTTGATTAGCGATACTAAATCTTCAAAAGCCTTTTCTACGGCATCAAAAACCTCTCTTTCCGTCTGAGGCACTTCCCCAACGGCATCTATTGTGTCATGGTATATATAAATTAGTTTTTTCCCTTCAAAGGCTTCCTTGTAATCTGCCCTACGCATATCTACCATGTCACTAAATGATATTGCCTGAGTATTATCACTATAATTGGCGATTATTTTTCCTCTATTTGCTGTTCCCTGGGTACTGATACTGTCAATACTAATATCCGATTTATCATTTACTACCAATTCCTTTCTTGGTAGTAAACTTGCCATACCATATTTTGTAGTTGAAGGGATAACTCCTTGCATAAAACCAATCTCTGCCATACCCCTCACATCTTTATTAATTAGATTAAGGAGTTCTTTTGCTGCTTCATATCTTAAAGCATCGGAAATGATTACAAATACTCTTTCGTTATTCCTTGTAAATGGAGAAACAATGTCTTTGTAAAAATCCCTTTGTTGTTTAATACCTACCAAAGAGTATTCTTCTAACATTTCCTCCTGAACCGCTGCGGACCATTTTATTGAGAGTTCATTCAGATACCAATGGGTATAGGTGTTTTCAATTCTATCTGCAAGTTTTTCAAAAGGATCTTTGTCATAAACTTTATCGTAATGAAGATAAAACTTCCTGTAGAAATAGTCCATTAAATAATATTCTTTAGTATAAGCAGTAATCAAATCATGGGCAGTTTCAGCCTTAATAACTCCACCAATTCTCTTTTCCATTTCAAGGAGTTCATTAGCAAAGTATAAGGCTTCATATTCATTTCTATAGGTTTCAAACCAATGGCTTGTCCTTCTTTTATTGATTAATTTACGGTATCTATCGAATTCTCCGACACCTTCTACTAAGTTCCCAATTATCCTATCCAGTATTGCTTCATCAAAAGCCCTCAATGTATCACATTCAATATATTTATCTATATCCCATTTATCTAAATAACCTTTTACATTTAATGTTTCCTGGGCTTTATCTGCCAGTAAATCGTAGTATTTACCATCAGCGGAATGATTCATGAAGTTGCTTATAAATACTATGGCATCTGACCTTTTAGGAGATACATACTCTACCCATGTAGTTGGCATATCCTCTTCGAGAGTATAGGATAAATGAGTAACAAGAAGCATAATCGTTAATTTTTCTAATGATCTCTCTTCGAAACTATAGCCATACCTTTTCTCAACTAAATCCCAAAAGGCATCTATATTACCAAAGTTCTCAATAGCCTCTAGATATTTGTTCTCTCCTTCTAATTCTTCAATCAGAATCTTTTTTACAACTTGTTCAAAATCTGCTACAGATAATCTGCACAGAGTAGATAGAACTGCTATATCTACCTTTTCCTTAGTAAATTTATCTATATGGTAGGAGGCAAACTTTCTATATCTTTCTTTATTCCCAAAGAATTTTAGATATCCCTTGAAAACATTTCTTAATGAAGGATCCCCCACCTTGAAATCCCTCATGATTAAAGTAGCCTTGTCAGTTGAAAACTCCTCACTATATTTCAGAATATCCAACAGCCAATTATCCCGTGGCATTGGTTTAGATGAAGGAGAGTATAGGAGATAATTAGATTCAGTATCTTCTTTTTCAAGAAGATACTTTATATGGAAGGAATTATTATCAGCAAGTTTAATAATCTTGGCATTATCCAATTTAAGTTCTTCAATATCTTCAGCAAATTCTCCCTCATCATCATACCAAAAAACAATATTTCTCTTTTTCCCATCCATAGGTTCTTTATTAAAGATTTCCTCTAACCTCTTTTTCACTTCCAATAAATTCATATGGTCACCTACTTTATATCTTCGCTAATAAATCTGCTTTCAGCGGCTTTCTGCCTTTCCCTTGAGGTATCTCCACCCCTTGGAATTTAGCATAATTAACTTTAACACCATCATCTAAATCAATCTCAATCCTTTGATTAGCCACATGGGCTATGGCCTCATCATAAAGCCTGCATTCCTCAATTTGCTTTAAAATTGTCTCTTTCTTTTTCCTAGCAGCAGCCTTTTCCCTTTGAGAAATATCCGAATCTATTAAAATATCAAGATGGTTTATTTCTGCTTCATATTTCTTCTGTAAACTATGCAAATAATCGGTCCTTACCCTTGCAACGGTAGAAGGATCATAACGGTGCATGTAAATAAGGGCTTTAAACCCATCCTGCCTTCCACTATCAAAGAGCCAGTAAATAGGTCGCTTTTTATATGTTCTTACATGGTCTTTATAGAAGTCCTTTAGAAAGTATCTTCTAATAGCCTGCCTTGAGGTTTCATTGGCTTTCTTACCTAAAGTTTCAGCAATATATTCTAGATTTTCCTCCAATGTTTCTTCGCCAAAAGATACCTTTATAAACTCTACAAATCGTTGAAGGATATCATCTTCAAAATAATCTCCATCAGCAATAGGAATAACATTATGTTCTACTATTTTTATTGAAGACTTTTTCCAACCTTCTTTAGTCTTAATCTCCCATTGTCCATTACGTATCCTAAACTTATCATCAAAATCTCCACCAGCATATATTAGACCTTCTTCATCTAAAGAGTAGCGTCCAAACATACAGCCAACAGCATAAGAGATAAAGGATTTAATATCTCTTTCTCTATCCGCTTTGCTTATGGTTATATCCTCATCTGCTACTTCAGGAGTAAGTTCGTCTTGTAGTCCATAGATTTCAATGAAAATACGATTTAGTTCCTCCTCATTAGCCTTAAGTTGGTTAAATTGATTTTCAGCAAAATTAGACCAGTTGGTAAATGCTGCCTCTATTGTATCCGCTTCTTTTTTATGGGTTAATAGGGGATGTTTTTGGAATCCCCAGGAAATCTCAAAAGAATCCCAGTCTTTCTTTGCAATATCTATACTTTTTTTCACAATGTCTATAATGGGTTTACTGTCAATAAATAAAACAGGGAAATTGTTAAAATCACCTACTTGCAAATTTATAGTTGGATTCAATATTTTAAAAACATAATTGGCAATTTTTGTGCTCATCAAACCTAATATATACATTAATTTATCACGATTGTTTGAAAAAGCGGACATTCCTGCAACATCATGAATACTTCCTGTTTCTCTATAGCGAATACTAAAACCACCACTTGTTATAAGCGACCAAGTAATAGCCTCTCTAAAATAATACTGTGGATTCCTCACAACAGAACGTTGTTTGCCCCACCTATCTTTAAAGTTTCTTATTTCAAATCCATCATTTTCCCAATTCACTACATAGTCATAGTTCCCATACCATTGTCTTCTAGGGCCCCCTTTGTTATAAGGAAACCACTTTGCCTTCGAATTTAATGAGTCTTCTATAGATTTACATTGAAAGTTGATCTTGTTATAATTTACTTCATGCCATAATCTTAAGAATCTGTTATTATCTGCAGTGGCTAAGCCTTGTTTAGGTTCAACAATAGAATTCATAGGCTTGCCTTTTTCAAATGCTTCGATTAAGTTAGGATTTGCCCAATAAGCAATCGGTTTTCCTGGAATATTTATAAAACTATCAGACTTTACTGTAAACCTATAGTTTACTTCCCTATTAGCAGCGGCCTCCAAAGTTTTTAACGGTTGTTTATCAGCACCTTTAAAATCCGATAAACTGACATATTCACCACTTTCACCTGTATGAATATTTCTTAATGTAAATGTACATACAGGAACAGTAGCCTCAGTAAATCCAGAGTATTCTAATTGAACTAAACTAGTTATAGATTTTTCATTTATCATTTTTTCTCTCAGTTCCTCATAGGAAGTAATAAACATCCATACAAATGGAGTCATAAAACCTAAATGACCATTAAATTTTGCATAGTTATAATTACGTTCGATAAAAACTGAAAACAAGTCCACTCTTACTTTATAAAAATTATCATCTATATATTCTCTTAACTTAGTATTAATATACTTTCTGCCCATATACGGCGGATTAGTACAAACCACATCGTATTTTTGGCTCATTATTTTAGCCTGTTTAATCAGTGGTGGGATCTTTTCCAATATTACCTCTCTATATTGCAGTTCAAATAGATCCTCTGGAACATCATTCCTTATCTCTTCAATCCTTTTTTCTATAGTATCAAAATCTATTTTTTTCACTTCCAGGATTGAGCCATATTCTTTTGCGTCATGGAAGACTTCAATTAGGTATTCAACATCTTCCCTGTGAAAATGCTTTTCTAGTTCAGTCTCTTTTGGATTAACTAAATATTCGATAGCCTCTTTAGGAATATCATTGCTTTCCTGAATAGAGCACAAGTTCATCTTCGGTTTATTCCTAAATATCCTCCTATTCTTACTTCTTGCCTTCATTAAAAGGGCAAAAGTGGCTAATTGGCCTGCACGATCGTCTATATCAAGTCCATAAAGGTTTTTTTCTAATATCAAAGTAGGTATTTCTCTTTCCGAATAACCTGCAGATAGGTATATGTCATATAGAACATCAAAAGCGTAAACTAAAATATGGCCACTACCCATAGCAGGGTCCAGTACTTTAATATCTTCTGGATTTAAGTTGGGGTCTTTGAGTGCATCTAATTGTTTTTGAACTTCGGGGTCTTGTTGGGCTTCTTCCAAATAATATTTCCACTGAGCCTTTAATTCTTCATTTGGATGGGATTCCAGCCATAGCCTACCTAAAGAATTCTCTACCATATACTTTACTATCCATTTAGGTGTAAAAAGTTGGGTAGCAGCAGGAATATCCTCTTTAGATATCATATTTTTATTCATACCAACAACTTCATCTTTCTTTTCAGAAATATAATACTGATATAGCCAACCAATAATTTCTATACCGTGTTCTCCCTTTTCTGGTTCCCGCTTCTGTTCTTCCTCATTCAGTTCTATTTTCCAATCATATTCCTCTATTTCTTCCACTAAATCTCTAATTACAGAACCTTCAGCAAGAAGTTTGTCAGGAAGGAGTAATTCTGTATAATCAGCGATTTCCTCAAAAACAGAGGGCATAATTTGGCCTAATTGATTACATTGCTTAACTAACAAATATCTATATAAATCCTCTGTATCGTTACTGTCTTGAAGTCTATACACTATTTCACGATCAATGTCTAAATTTATGTTTAGGGCTTCTTGAATAATATCTGGCTCAGTTTTACCATCTTCTATTGAAGATAATACTCTGACTCCTGTGGGAAGATAGTTGTTTACTTCCATAAATCGCAGTGCAATAAAACGGTTAAACCATGTGTAGGCAACCTCTTCTATAACTTGGTCAAAACCACTATGTTTAATTTTTTGAATTAATTTTTCACGCTGCTTTAATTCATATTTCTTAAAGGTTTTCCCGTTTTCTCTACCCTTTACTCTAAAACCACCCTCAAAGGTTTCGATATCTAAGATTTTATCTTTTGTTATCCCTATCTCATAGGCCTTATGGGTTATATCTTCTATTAGTTTACGCCTTGCTTTTACCGCAAAGTTTCTAATGGCCGTTTTATCCACTCTATCCCCTCCTCAACTTAAATTAATTTCAATATGGTATTTTCCTTTAGTTCCGTTTTTAATTGCTTTCTTAAATAATCAAGAAGTTCTTCTATATCTTCTTCACTTTCAATGGTTTTGGCACCATGGAATATATTTGCAATGCTTATATTGACAGTTTTTTTAGGTGTATAAACTCCATTGCCTTCCTCAGTGGTAACTGGTTGTTTTTCAATGTCCCTTTCTTTGCTCTTTTCCAAGGCAGTTTTTTTTATTTCCTCAAAACATCTCATTTTCAGCCTATCTGACTCTTCCTTCATGGCGATGGCTTCATAGAAATTGTGGGATGAATCTAATCTGACCAAAAGATCCCTAAACTTATTGTTAAACGCACCTGCCAATTCATCCTTAAAATCATATAATTCAAGTTCATCCTTAACCTTGTTCCAATCACTTTCTATCACAGCCCTTACAGGTTTGCACTCTTCTTCTAACAACATAACAAATTTGTCAACAAAGTCATTTATTAGGCTAGGCAGTTTTGAAATCTGATTATATGGTTTTGGTGATTTAACTATTGTTTCTATTTCCTTAACGATATTTATAGTCTCCGGATCTAAAACATAGGTTTTGTTCTTTTCATATATATTGAGTTGTTTAAGGGCTTTATCAAACTGCTCTTTTTGGTTTTTAAAGAATTTTTTAACGTCAAAAACTTCTTCCTCATAGTCCATTAATTCTTCTTTTACTTCATATAGTTTTTCAAAGAAGGCTGTAGCATCACTAATCTGCAAAATGTCCTCGAAAAGACTCTTGCCTCTTTCTAACACATCTTTGCCGGGATAGTTTCTCTCTTCATAACGGACTAATAGTTCTCTTATATTTGATAATTCATAGTTAGATAACTCCTTGAAACGAATCATTAATCCATCTTCATCCCCTGGTACTGATGCATAATTGAAAACTTCTCTAATTAACATTCTGGCGTTATTCAAATACTTTTCAGGAGTTTTAGTTCTTTTCTTTATTAGCAATCTATCTATATAATCTTTTTTCGTCATATATTGGATTAGGTTTTTATCCGAAGTATTAAGATATTCGCTGCCTAATTGTATCTTTATTTCCTGTGCTTTAAATAATCTAATCACAAGCCCTCTGATATCATCTGGTAACCAGCCATAAGGAGGTTTATCGTATAGTTCCAATAGAGTTTTCATAGTTATGGGAATATGCCGTTGGGTGTTTCTTTCGATATAGTGGAGCATCTCATCTAAGGCTAGTTTGTTTGGGATTTCTTCCCCAAATATATTTATCTGGGTATTTTCATCAAACAGCAGGTCATGAAGTTCTTTGGTACTTTCAATAAAGTCAGTAATATAGTTTAACTTGTCATATATGTTTTCAATAAGTACTTTCAACCCACTGTTTATTCTTTCAACAGGATTTTTTGATTTTATATCAATTTTTTGCATGTTTACGTAGAAGTCTGCTTCTTGCAATGCTTCCTTTAGTAAGGATACAACCCTGTCCTTTCTCTCAGCAACTTCTCTTGATTTTCGTATCTTTATTTCCTCAATTTCTTCCGATTGTATAGTCCCTGCTTTCCTTGTAAGGTAGGTCTGTATCTTTAATATATTCTCCATCTCTTCAAGGAAACTAGAATCTTGAGGTAGTTTAATTATTAGATTGTTTTCTCTGGCTGACATCATTCTTAGTTCATGGTCAGTTAGTTCAACACCAGTATCATAATAAGGAGTAATTATTTTGACTCCGATATCGTGTCTTTGGGTTGACATATACCTATCGTCTATGATTTTGTTAAAATCAAAATGGTATCTTGTGTTATAACGATACCTATTCTCACTGTAAATTCCTTTAAATATTTCCTCTCCAACCTTTAATATAATCTCACCAATATCAACTGAAATATTTTGGATCTCTTTATTTACATCTTGTTCCTCATGAGTTAGAAAAATATATTCATTACCATTTTTCTGAACCAGTGTTTCTCTGACAAGCCTGTCCAAAGAACCTTCTATCTTTTTCTTTAATTCGATTTTATCTTCGTCAATATGTGAAACCATTAATGTTGCAATGTTTTCCAAGTTTTTAGGCATTTCTTTTACCCATTTTATTAAGAATAGGACCTTTAGTACTTCCACATCCATATCATTAAGCCTATCGTTATCTTCCGCATGAATAAAAACTGTCTTGATATTATGATCCAAGAAAGTCTCTATAGTTTCGTAGAATGCGGAAAAAGGCACTAATGCCCCCACTTCTTTATCCATATATTTGATAGCAGCCTCTTGAAATGCAGATAAAAGAGACCTCTCTCCCTCTGAAAGATGTTTTCCACTAGCACCATGCTGTCTAATTGCTGTAAAAACAGACTGCAGTAATCTAAATTGATAAGGTATAAAAGGGTATACATCTACAAAGTCTTCTGCTGTTTTAAACATTTTCATTTCCGGCGTATCAGTGGAAAAGGTAATAAGATTTTTTATAATTGCTTCCTTGTCTGCATAGTAAAGTTTTAAAGTCTCCTTAGCAGTTTCGTTTTTATAAAGGATTCTCCTTTTAATTACTTCATCCACGTTGGCACTGGATAAACTAAGCCTTGTATTAAATCTACCTTGGATTTTAGAAAAGTCATTACCCCTTACCTTCGTAACAGTATCTATATCTTGCTGTGAGGTTACAATAACCCACGCTTTACCCCCACAATAAGTTCCTAAATCTTCAACAACTGTCTGCAGGTTAAGCATTAAACCTACATCATCCCCTATGTATTGACCCATCTCATCCACCAAAAAGATGACATGGTGCTCTCTGTCCTTGGACTCAATATATTCTTTTACTTTGTTAGCGAACTTTTCAACACTTAAAGAGTAGTTATCTTCAGCCTTGTTGTACCAATTTCGGGCTGCTTCTATACTCATTTTAGTTGTATCTGCTAAAGCCTTTACTATATTATCTTCTTCAAAATAAAAATCTTCTCTTGCTTCAATCCATGATTCCCCTGATAATTCCTCAAATCTTGACTTAAAGGCTTCATAAGAACCTTCTTTAACCATTTGTGCTTCAAGATCTGCAAGCCATGGCAAAGATCCGCAGAAACCTTGCATTTCATTGAACACTTTATTGAATACATTAACTATTGATTCCTTATTAGTTCTAGAATCTGAATCGGCTTTTGAATCTATGTTAAATAAAATAACATCGGCACTTACATCCCCTGAGGCTTTGATATCTGCTAAAACGGAAGCATCCTCTATTTTATCGTCAAAATAGGATATAGCACGTTTACCCTTTACCTCTTTATTCTCAAGAAGATAAGATAAAATCTTTAAGAAATGGGATTTACCAGAACCAAAGAATCCTGATATCCAGACTCCCATTTTGTCAGTATAATTATTAATCGCTTCTCTGTAGGCCTCAAAAAAAGTGCTAAAATGTCTGCCTAATTCTCTTGTAACTACATATTCCTCTAACTCTTGGTGAACATTGGTATCATCATCTTGTCCAATCTTAATAACACCTTTGATATCCCTATCAATTTCCTTATAAAACATTTTCTTTAATTTCATAGTCCAATTCCCTCCCCTATCTTTCTACTAGTTTAAAAGCCCTATAATAGTTTTGGTCAGAAATTTCATCAAAAAGATTTAAGTCTTGTCCTGAATAAGTCCCAGGATAAAACATGATTAAAGGTATATGATCTATTACAGAATGTAGAACATTTAAAACAGTATGAGATCGAATAATGGGCCATATTTTACCTATACCTGTTAAGAAAACAACATCATTTTCCTGTACCATTTCTCTGATATACTCTACAACTAAATCATTTTTCTGGGTGAGTCTTAAAGTATTTTTTATGGGCTTAAGGATTGCGTCTGTTCCTTTTATATTTTCCATATCAAAAACTTTCTTCAAGTATCCCTTTTTTTCTAATATTTCAATCATTATTTCATAGAGATCTAATTCCCTAATATAAAAATCCATGCCTTCATTATTTATTTTCTGCTTTAAAAACCTTATATGTTCTCTTACAATGATTTCATCCTCCGGGTCATAATCAAAAATATAGTAACCTATTTCATTGCCCAATCCTTTATTTTCCCTAAACCTTTTATCTGTAATAATAGGCAGAATCTCATCGAGCCGTTCATAAATGATTTTCATTTATATCCCTCCTAACATAGCCTGAAGGTATATGCCATCACCTTTTCCATTCAAATAGTCTACTAATTCTTGCTCCATTAAGGGTCTGGTTATTTCAACATCTTTTTTATTTTTCTTCACAAATCCGGCTTCAGTTAAGATTCTTTTATAGACCTGTTTTAATTTATAAAACGTATAGTCTTTCCACTCTGCCACCTTCTGGCTTTGTTCTGCTTTTCTTTGAAAGAAGATAGCAAAATCCTTATCTGTAATTAAATAATCTCTAATAAGGTATTTCTCTCTATATACTTCCTGCATGAACTCAAAAAAAAGCCTGTCTGTTTTCAAAATAGCATATAGGACTATCTGTTTGCTTGTTTCAAGATTTCCATTTACCAATTTATCAAGTAAGATTTCGTCCAATACCATTAATCTTTCCGAAATAGTTGAAGCAATTTCCTTAATTCTGTTCTCTGAATTTAATGAAAATATATTTTCATCTAACGCTTTTTGTCTTATGTCATCTGTAGATAACCCTTGTAAATAAAGGCTTGCGGCTTTTTTTAATTCTAAATAAAGATAAGATCTTGCCTTAATTGTTGACCTATATTCTAACATATTTTACCACATCACCTCTTTCTCGTGGCCATTTTTATATATTAACATTATACCACTATTCAGTCACAAATGCAGGGAAAAACCAAAATTAAATTGTAAAATAATTCTTTAATATTAAATTCTCCCCTTGTTGAAGTTGAATTCCTGCGATTAATAGGAGATTAGATTTTTTATCTAAATTTCAATATTAAATGCAACACTTTTGAGAAAATCATATTTATCCATTTACTTCCTCTTGTCAAGGACAGGGTGGAGATTTTCGAGTGTATGCAAGAAAATACTACCCGACCTTGACAACGGTGGTAATGATATAATTTCGTTGGCCTTTCGGCACATTTGCCTGAAGGCCTTACTAGTATATTCATTATCACATTACACTGAGAGTAGATAATTCACTATTAAAACAGGCTTCAGGAGTCATTCAGTTCCATCTTAGTCTTTTTTTCTATCAATGTCATGATGACCGGCTCACTGGTACGCTTGCCAACAACTGTATCTATCTCCCAATTACCAACGGTTTCTCTCCTTTGAACATCTTCTGGCCTTTGATCTATGCTTTCACCCCATATACGTTTGTTCTTCCTTTTGCGTGATTTCCTACTTTTTAAGCGGGTTTTAAGCTGTAAGTCTATGTTTTTTACCCCAAGCAATCCCTTATCTATATAGTTATATAGTATCTTTTCTTCAGCAAAATTAATAAATGCTTCTGCCTGTATTAACTTACATTTACGACCACAATTCTGGCGGTTCTTTTGATAAACTGCCTGTCCAGTCTCTGGGAAGTAAGCTTCATATGTTTCCAAGTACTGGACAGCTGTTCCCCGCTTTATTTCTCTGCTAATAGTGCTTGGCTCTCTACCAAGTTGTCTTGCAATATATCTAATACTTTTCTCCTTATTTAGCAAAGCACATATTATTCTACGTCTATATAAATTTAGATGTTTAAATTTGCGTGTACCTGTGTTACAATTAGAATTAGCCATAGCGAGCACCTCACTGTATTATTTTTTTTGGTTAAAAATATTATACATGATTTTCTCGCTATGGTTCTATATTTTTTGGTGTTGCATTTAATTATACAACGAACCTCCCTAATTATATTGTTTTTCTATTCATATAACCATTCCTAATTTAAAAATCAACAAGCATTTGAAATGTTAAATAATTAGAATAATAAATATTAATAGCGAAATTATACCAATAAACTTATAGTCTTTCAATCCTTTAATGTGTAGTGTGATTTAGATGACTTTAGTGACTTCCATTTTTATAAATAATGTTATCAAAACAGTCGTGCGCAAATTACCTTATTTTTACATTGTTTTATACCCTTTTCTTATCAATATTTACGCACGCCAGATTACCTATGTGTAAAAATATTACATTTTTACACATAACGGGCAATTTTTCCTAAAAATAGCCACTTTATACTTTTGTGTTCATTTTATTTTATCTCTATGTTATTTCCAAAAATACTATATATAGTTTGTTTTATCTATTTTCATACTAAATATAGTATGTTTTAGACAAAATAAAAGAGCCACATTTCTGTAGCTCTTCTGATTGACAATAAACTTATCTCTTTGAAAATTGAGGTGCACGTCTTGCTGCTTTAAGACCGTATTTCTTTCTTTCCTTCATTCTAGGATCACGTGTCAGATAACCAGCTTTCTTAAGCACTGGTCTCAATTCATTATCTGCCACTAGAAGGGCACGGGCAATACCATGTCGTATAGCTCCCGCCTGACCAGTAAATCCACCGCCACGTACGTTTGCTATAACATCAAACTTGCCTAGAGTCTCTGTAGCAACTAATGGTTGGCGAACCTGCACCTTCAAAGTTTCCAAACCAAAATAATCATCTATATCTCTACCGTTTACAACAATCTTGCCATCCCCTGGCACCAATCTTACCCTAGCAATCGCCTTTTTTCTTCTTCCGGTTCCATAATATTGTACTTTAGCCAATCCTATCTCCTCCTTTCGCAGCTTACAGCTCTAAAGTTTCTGGCATCTGAGCCTCATGTGGATGCTCAGGTCCTACATAAACACGTAACTTCTTTATCATATCCCTGCCTAATTTATTGTGAGGCAGCATACCCTTTACAGCTGTATATAACACAAAAGCAGGGTCCTTCTCCATCATCTCTCTATAAGATGCTTCTCTCAATCCACCAGGATATCCTGTGTGGCGATAATATATCTTTTGATCCATCTTATTACCGGTAACTCGAATTTTTTCTGCATTTATAATTATTACATGATCACCTGTATCAACGTGTGGGGTATATATAGGTTTATTTTTCCCTCTTAAAATGGCAGCAACTTGAGAAGCTAATCTTCCCAGGGTCTTACCAGTAGCATCTACTACATACCATTTGCGCTCTATTTCTTCTGGCTTTGCCATATAGGTTTTCATCGATTTCCCTCCTCATGTACACTCGTATCAATTCCATCTATGTTAAGATCCGGGGCTAGTGGATCTTTTTTAACACTAAACTTTATTTTAATACATGCCGCCTAGTGTGTCAATAGCAAATCACACTTTTATTCACGTCGATTCATTTAAAATTAAGCGTAACACTTAAAATTAAAGACCATATAACAAAACAGATAAATAAATTCTATATTAAATAAAATAATTGGAATACTTGTACAAAAAAATGCATATACATATAATAACAATATATATATTTATTACTCAAAACATCAATTTATTACAAATCTTATTTCCGCTCTAAAATCATAGTTAATAATTTATGCTCTATTGACCACTCTAATTTATCTCCCAATCTATCTAAACACAAATAAAAGGGAGGTGGATAAATTGGCTACTTACGAAGCCATTTTAAAACTTTTAACATCACTATTTAACTTACTTATCAGTATAGTAACATTTCTAACTGCAAAAGAAAAGATGAAGAGCTCATCTGAGAAAATGAGCTCTAGCAGCGAGAAAAAGGCTTAAATATATAGGGGAGCAGCATCTCCCCTATATAGTCTTCTTTTATATTATATCATTATAATATAAAAATATGCCTACTTTATATATAATATAGACATTCAAATAAAATCATTATACATATAGTGATTACTTTACATCAATTTAAACTCACACATCAATATATTGAGATGATCTTGCCATGTGGAACTTTTTACATAAATACATAACAGTTCCAGGAATTTTACATGTATGTAGATAACCATCTGCACTAATATAACTTGTCGTTTCAGGCCATAAACTGCCCTTTCTTTTCAAACCTATATTATATTTTTCTTTATGATCTGAATCATCATAAGAATTAGTATATGTATCAGCCTCACTAGTAATTGTAACCCCCTTATTACTTGCAAGTGTGTGTTTATAAGAACCTTGGACAGAAGCTATTATATCAAACGAGAAATCCCCCGAATATGCATTTACTATTGACACTACAAAAGTAAATACTAAAACAGCAACCCCTAAACTAAAAACATATTTAGATAATTTATAATCTTTCATCTAAAAAATCCCCTTCCTTATTAATATGCATGATAAATTTATACAGAAAAAATCCACATACTACCCCGGTTGTATTTAATATAACATCATCTATATCAGTAACTCTTGCCATATTTAGATTACAAATAGCTAATAGCCATTGTAAAAATTCAATACAAATTGAAGTAGATGCACCCAAAAGCAAACATGTGGGGAAATTACGGCACTTTTCCCATATAGCTGGTAAGAATAATCCAAATGGAATAAATAATATGATATTTCCAACTACATTTTTTATAAACAACTTAGCAGAGCGTATATTTGCATAATCACGGATAAAATTAAATGGTATGAAGTTTACATATGCCCTTCTCTTTATTTCATTACTAGTATCCTCAGTAATAACAATCGTAAGAGGGAAAATAGTAACTGAAATCACCGCAAATAAGTATATAAAAAACATACATCTAAGTAATTCCCTTTTGAAATTTATACATTTTCCCTTTTTCCTTATATTTAATACCCTTATACAAGATATAATCAAATATATAGATGTCATTAGTATAAAAGAGAAATAATCAAACATAAATAGTCCTCCTTATGTAATTTATTCCACTTCCTTTAATATAATATATTTTCTGCCAATCTGTCATTTCCCAAAATAACCACATTTTGTGTCGAATTTTATCTAATAAAGTAAATATATGGACCATTATTATAAATATATCCAACAAATACTATTATAATATTATAATATATAGGAATTTTTGTCAATATAGTAGGATTAAATACAAAAAATGAGCCTCCATACTTAAATAGGTATGAAAGCTCATCTATAACAAGTCTTCTTTTTTATAATAAACTTCTTCTAAGCATAATCCATGCGGAGGAGCCGTAGGTCCGGCCATATTCCTATCCTTTGAGTCTATAATACTATGAATATCATCAGGCCTTAGTTTGTGCCTGCCAACGTCTATAAGTGTTCCAACTATGATACGTACCATATTATACAAAAAGCCACTGCCTGTAACATGATAGTAGATATACGGCTCCCGCCATTCTATATAACTTTTATATATGGTGCGTATGGATGTCTTAACGCTCCCGCCTGTAGCCCTAAAAGCGCTAAAGTCATACGTACCAACAAAATGTTTAGCAGCCTCTTCCATAGCTGATACATCTAAACTTCCCCTTATATGATAATAGTATTGCCTACCTATAGCTATACCTTGTTGTGATGATATAATGCTATAGCTATAATGCTTACCTGCTGCATCATATCTTGCATGGAAGCTCTCTGGTACTTCCATTGATCCTTTTATCCTTATATCCGAAGGAAGCATTGCGTTTAATGCATATGAAAATCTCTCTGGGGGGATAGTGGAACTGGTTTTAAAGTTAACCACCTGGCCTCTGGCGTGCACTCCGCTATCCGTTCTACCAGAGGCTATAATATCGACCTCTTCTCCAGTCAAAGCATATATTCCATCTTCCATAATTTTTTGAATCGATGGAGCATTTTTTTGCCTCTGCCATCCCCCATAATTAGTACCATCATACTCGACTATAAGCTTTATATTCTTCATCCAAATTCCCGCCTATATCATAAAATGACTATCAAGCAAAATAATAACTGATAATGCAACACTTATGGCTATAGCTATATAATCCCTCTTCTCGGTCTTTAGGGTCTTCATCCTGGTTCTATTATCTCCTCCCCTATAGCACCTAGCCTCCATAGCCATAGCAAGTTCATCCGCCCTTCTGAATGCGCTTATAAATAGTGGGACCAAAAGGGGCACTAGGCTCTTTGCACGTTGCATAATATTACCACTCTCAAAATCAGCTCCCCTTGCCATCTGTGCCTTCATTATTTTATCCGTTTCTTCCAAAAGTGTAGGGATAAACCTAAGAGCTATGGTCATCATCATGGCAAGTTCATGGGCGGGAAAATGTATAACCTTTAATGGATCAAATATAAGCTCCAATCCATCTGTTAAATCCACTGGAGACGTAGTCAAAGTCAAAAGGGATGTTCCAGCAACTAAAAATACCAGCCTAAGTGCCATAAATATAGCCTGATTCAAACCTTCCTGAGTAACTTTAAGCCTCCATATAGTAAATAATACATTTTCACCTGGAGTAAAAAATATATTTATGATAAATGTAAGTATAATGATAAACATCAGTGGTCTTAAGCTTTTCAATATATATCTAAAAGGTATACCTGACATAATTATTACAAAAGCCAAATAGGCAAACGCCAATCCATAACCAATATATGTTTTTATGAAAAAGATAATTATAATGAACAAAAACGTAAGGGCTATCTTCACTCTAGGATCTAGCAGATGAATAGGTGAATTCCCGGGGAAATATTGCCCTATAGTAATATCTTTAAGCATCCCTATCTCCCCCTTATCCTATCTAATAATATCTCTTTTGCCTGCTCAATTGTATATACATCCTCAGGTACATCCATACCCCTTAAAGTAAGTTCTTTCATTAACTTGGTTATCTGTGGTATATCAAGGCCCATATCCTCAAGCTCTTTAGCATGGGAAAATACTTCCTTTGGAGTACTATCAAAAACCACTTTCCCACTATTCATAACAATTATGCGTTGTACCAATTTAGCTACATCTTCCATACTATGGGATACCAATACTATAGTAAGTCCATATTTTTCATGGAGCATCTTGACCTGACTTAATATCTCATGCTTACCCCTAGGATCGAGGCCTGCTGCTGGTTCATCAAGTATCAATACTTCCGGTTTCATAGCTAGCACTCCAGCTATAGCCACCCGCCTCCTTTGACCTCCACTTAGTTCAAATGGAGATCTCTCACCTACTTTTTTTTCATCCAATCCTACAAGTTCCATAGCTTCCCTTACCCTTGCATCTATTTCATCATCGGGCAATCCTAAATTTTTAGGTCCAAATGCTATATCCTTATATACTGTTTCCTCAAAAAGCTGATATTCAGGGTATTGAAATACTAAACCTACCTTCTGTCTTACTTTTTTTAGATCTCGACCCATAGAGGCTATATCTATCCCATCTATCCGTATAGTCCCTGAAGTAGGTTTTAAAAGGCCGTTTAAGTGTTGAATAAGAGTAGATTTTCCACACCCAGTATGTCCTATCAAGCCTATAAATTCTCCATCATTTATTTCCAGATTGATATCCGATATGGCAGTTGAGGCAAAAGGGCTACCTTCCATATAAATATGCGTTAAATGCTCTATTTGTATTGACATAATATATCTGCCAACTCCTCTATCTTTAAAATATTGCATGGGACTTTTAAGCCTTCCTTATTGAGTTCATATGCAAGTTCTGTAACTTGTGGCACATCAAGTCCTATCTCCTTTAACCTATCAACCTGTGAGAATATCTCCCTTGGAGTGCCCTGCATGAGTATCTTGCCATGATCCATCACCACTACCCTATCGGCATCTACCGCTTCCTCCATATAATGGGTTATATGAATAACTGTTATGCCTTCCTTTTCATTCAGTTCCTTTACGGTATCAAGTACCTCCCGCCTACCTGCAGGGTCAAGCATGGCAGTAGGTTCATCTAAAATAATTATCTCTGGTTTCATTGCCAATACTCCGGCTATGGCTACTCTCTGTTTCTGGCCGCCTGATAAAAAATGTGGACTGGTTTTAGAATATTTCTCCATACCGACGGCAAGTAATGCTTCATCCACCCTTTCTCTTATCTCTTTAGGTGGTATACCCAGGTTTTCAGGTCCAAATGCCACATCTTCTTCTACTACTGTCGCCACCAATTGATTATCTGGATTTTGAAATACCATACCTGCACTTTGGCGCACTTCCCACATATTAGATTCATCTTGGACATTTAGCCCTTTTACCCATATTTCACCCCGGCTGGGTTTTAAAATGGCATTTATATGCTTAGCAAGGGTAGACTTGCCAGAGCCATTATGCCCTATTATAACAACAAACTCACCCTGTTGTATATCCAAATTCACCCCATCTAGTGCGGCTATTTCTTGCTCCTCATAGTTTGTATATTCAAAATGTAAATCGCGGATTTTTACAATGGGCTCCATAACAATCTCCCCATTCTCTAATAAAATAACTCTCAATCCAATTTTATATTTATTGTTATTGGATTGGATGTTGGAGATATTGCTTTATATAAAAAATATGGATTAAGCTATTAACTTAATCCGTATTTTTTATATACATTTACACCAACTCTATAATAACCTCTTCTGCACCGTCGCCACGTCTAGGCCCAAGTTTTATTATGCGAGTATATCCACCGCCACATGATTGCTTTTCGTTCTTTTCTCTGTATTTAGGCCCATATTCGTTAAATAATTTTTCTATTAAAGGATATTCTATATCTTTCGTACGCTCTTTATAGTCGGATTTGCTCTCATCCTTCTTTTTAGGCTCTTTTACATCATATAGATAGGCCATCATTTTACGCCTTGCAGCTAACTTGGAAGGACTGTCATTTGTTACTTCTAAAGTAACAGTCTGACCTTTTTCGTTATTTACTTCTTTTGTTATCTTCTCTGTTTTATCATATTCATTAACTGCAAGGGTGATCATCTTTTCAGCCATCTTGCGTACTTCCTTAGCACGATGCTCAGTAGTCTTTATTTTTCCATGCCACAGAAGGGCAGTTGTCTGGTTGCGCAAAAGGGCATCCCGCTGATCAGTTGGTTTGCCTAGCTTTCTATATCCTGCCATATTATCCCTCCTTCTTATTCTTCATTGTTTTTCCGCAAGCTGAGACCTAAACCAGCTAACTTCTGCTGAACTTCTTCCAAAGATTTTTTACCAAGATTTCTAACTTTCATCATATCTTCTTCTGTTCTCTGAGTTAGCTCGTCAACAGTATTTATACCTGCTCTCTTTAGACAGTTGTATGAACGTACGGAAAGGTCCAGCTCCTCTATGGTCATTTCCAATACCTTTTCTTTTTTATCTTCTTCTTTTTCCACCATTATTTCTACATCATTTACATGCTCTGTTAGATCTATAAATAGCATCAAATGCTCATTTATAATCTTTGCAGCCAAACTCGTAGCCTCATCTGGTTTTATAGTACCATTGGTCCATACTTCCAAAGTTAGCTTATCATAGTCCGTTACCTGTCCTACACGGGTATCTTCTATATTAAAATTCACTCGCCTTATAGGCGTAAAGATAGAGTCTACTGGTATAATTCCAATAGGCTGACCTGGATTTTTATTCTTTTCCGATGGCACATAACCCCTGCCCTTTTGTACGCTTATTTCCATATATAGCTTTGCATCCTCATTGAGAGATGCTATATGGTGTTCAGGGTTTACTATCTCTACGTCAGCATCGGTTATTATATCACCTGCAGTAATCTCAGCTGGTCCTTGGGCATTTACAGTAATAACCTTAGGCTCCTCAGTATACATTTTAATGGCCAATTCCTTAAGATTCAATATTATCTCTACTACATCCTCCTTAACCCCTGGAATAGTAGAAAATTCATGAAGCACGCCATCTATTTTTACAGCTGTGACAGCTGCCCCAGGAAGTGAAGAGAGTAGTACTCGCCTTAAGGAATTACCTAAAGTAGTACCAAATCCCCTCTCTAAGGGCTCTACTACAAATTTACCATATGTGTCATCTGGACTTGTCTCCACTATCTCTATCTTAGGCTTTTCTATTTCAATCATTTGATAAACCCTCCTCATAAAACCTTTTTAATACAAACCTTATCGTGAGGGTAACTGATTCTATAAACTTATATCTATTACTTAGAATACAGCTCAACTATTAAGTGCTCTTCGATAGGCACATCTATATCTTCACGGGCAGGCAATGATGCTACTGTAGCTTCCAGTTTCTCATAATCAACCTGCAACCAGGCTGGTACTGTTTGTGCTCCTTGCTCTTTTAGATCTTTAAAGAAATCCATAGAACTAGCACTCTTCTCAGCAACAGCGACTACTTGACCTGGATCCACTAAATATGAAGGAATATTCACCCTTTTCCCATCAACAGTAATATGTCCATGCAATACAAATTGTCTAGCCTGTGCTCTGGAAGAAGCAAATCCTAGACGATATACTACGTTATCCAGCCTTCTCTCTAAAAGCTGTAATAGATTTTCACCTGTTACACCCTTCATCCGTTCTGCTATTTCAAAATAATTTCTAAATTGCTGTTCCATTACGCCATATATTCTTCTAGCCTTTTGCTTTTCACGAAGCTGCAGTGCATACTCTGAAGCCTTTCTCCTACTCTGTCCATGCTGTCCTGGGGCTGAAGGCCTCTTGGAAATGGCGCATTTGTCAGAATAGCAGCGATCGCCCTTCAGATATAGCTTGGTACCTTCGCGGCGGCATAGTCGGCATACCGAACCTGTATATCTTGCCATATATTACACCTCCAAACTTTATACTCTTCTTCTTTTAGGCGGACGGCACCCATTATGGGGTATGGGAGTTACATCCTTTATAAGTGTAACCTCTAAACCAGCTGCCTGTAATGATCTTATAGCAGCTTCACGGCCAGCCCCTGGTCCCTTGACATATACATCAACCGTCTTTAATCCATGCTCCATTGCTGCTTTAGCTGCAGTTTCTGCTGCTGTCTGTGCAGCAAAAGGAGTACTTTTTCTTGATCCCCTAAAGCCCAATCCACCAGCACTAGACCAAGATATGGCGTTGCCAGCAGCATCGGTTATGGTCACTATCGTATTGTTAAAAGTTGAATGGATATGTGCAGCGCCATGATCTATATTCTTTCTCTCACGACGTTTCACCCTACCACGCGCTTTTTGCTTTGCCATTCGTTACCCTCCTTACTTTTTCTTTTTGCCACCGATAGCCCGTTTTGGTCCTTTACGTGTACGGGCATTTTGCTTTGTACTCTGTCCTCTTACTGGTAATCCCTTTCTATGCCTGACACCGCGATAGCATCCGATCTCCATAAGCCTCTTTATATTAAGGGATACCTCCCTGCGTAAATCGCCTTCTACTTTTACATTTTTATCAATATAATCCCTGAGTTTTGCAACTTCATCCTCAGTTAAATCATTTACCCTGATGTCAGGGTTTACCCCAGTAGCTTTTAATATCTCATTAGCCTTCGAACGCCCTATACCATATATATAGGTGAGTCCTACTTCTACTCGCTTATCACGGGGCAAATCTATACCGGCAATACGTGCCATCGTTACACCTCCATTTTCATCATTTAGCCTTGTTTTTGTTTATGTTTCGGATTCTCACAGATTACCATTACTTTACCTTTACGTCTTATAATCTTGCATTTTTCACATATAGGTTTTACAGATGGTCTAACCTTCATTGCGCAAACCTCCTTATCACTTACCGCGCCAAACAATCCTACCACGAGTTAAATCATAGGGCGACAATTCCAAAGTTACCTTATCGCCAGGTAAAATTTTTATATAATTCATCCTAAGCTTCCCAGATATATGTGCCAATACCTTGTGGCCATTTTCAAGTTCAACCTGAAACATGGCATTTGGCAAGGCTTCAACCACCGTGCCTTCAACTTCAATTACATCTTCCTTAGACAAGCTATAACCACCCTCCTTACTCCTCATATCCCAACGCCTGCAATGCCTTACGAATTTCCGAATCAAAAATTGGTTTACCATCTATTATTTTTCCCCTTATTGGAGAAAGTAATTCCTTAGTTGGCCTGAGATGCTTGATTTTCTTTTTCTTAGGATTAGCTAAAGTTCTATTCCGTCCATTAGCTATCCATACATATTCATCATCTATTATGCCAATGACTACAAAGAATTTGTTCCTATCCCTTCCAGCAGTGGCCATAACCACCTGCCCTATTGCCAATTCATATATACTATCCATAATACAACACCTATTCCTCTAGAGTCATTATAGCAGGTTGACCTTCAGTTATAGCTATTGTATTTTCATAGTGGGCAGATAGTGAGCCATCTACTGTAACAACTGTCCATCCATTCTTAAGGGTACGTACCTCATGTCCTCCTTGATTTACCATTGGCTCTACTGCCAATGCCAATCCTGGACGAAGCCTTATACCTTTCCCTGGACGACCATAATTAGGTACTTGGGGATCTTCATGCATATTCTGTCCTATTCCATGACCTACAAATTCTCTAACTACCGAGTATCCATTGCGTTCTACATATCTTTGTATAGCATGGGATATATCTGAAAGACGATAACCCGGAGAAGCAAACTTAATCCCCTCAAAAAAGGATTGCTCGGTTACTTCCATAAGTCTTATGGCTTCAGGTGATACGTCTCCTACAGGGTGTGTCCTTGCTGCATCTCCACAATATCCGTTATAAAATGCACCTATGTCAACACTTATAATATCCCCATCTTTTAAAGTAGCGTCACCAGGAATCCCGTGTATGACCTGCTCATTGATGGAGGCACAGATGCTGGCTGGAAAACCTCCATACCCTTTAAAGGCGGGAGTGGCATTATGCCTTACTATATACTCCTCTGCTACCCTATCAAGTTCCTTAGTAGTAACACCAGGAGCAATAGCTTTGCGCACCGCTTCATGGGCGCCTGCCACTATCTTTCCAGCCTCTCTCATCCATTCCAATTCTCTTTTTGATTTTAGAATGATCATATAGTTATCACCCTACTTTAAAAAACCTTTGTAATGCCTCATAAGCATTTGGGATTCCAATTCTCTTGAGGTTTCCATAGCTACACCTACTAATATTAATATCGCAGTTCCTCCAAAATACATAGGTATTTTTGCTACTGCAGAAGCTATTATAGGTATTATAGCTATAGCTGTCAAGAATAATGAGCCTACGAAGGTTATTCTATTTGAAATTCTTGATAAATATTCTGCCGTTGGTTTGCCTGGTCTTATACCCATAACAAACCCGCCATATTGCTTTAAATTATTAGCAATTTCAACAGGGTTGAAGGTAATCTGAGTATAAAAATAGGTAAAGAATATAATAAGCAAACCATAAATAATGGCATATAATGCCGACCCTTGATTAAAATGAGAGCCTACCCAGTTAGCAAACCCACTATTGGGAACTAATAATGCTATTGTCTGAGGGAAGGACAAAATGGATATGGCAAATATAATTGGGAGCACTCCTGAGGCATTTACCTTCATTGGAATATGTGTGCTCTGCCCACCATATACTTTTCTTCCTACCACACGCTTAGAATATTGAACAGGAATACGCCTTTCCCCTAAATCTACATATATTACACCTGCTATTAACAGTACTGCGAATACAATTATAAGGGGTAATGACCATACAGATTGTACTTTAGCTACAAAAGTCCTTTGGATAGTCGTAGCTATCGCTACTGGTAAACGGGAAACTATACTCGCAAATATAAGTAATGATATACCATTACCTATTCCTTTATCGGTAATCTGCTCTCCCATCCACATAAGAAATGCAGTACCAGCTGTAAGCGTAAGGGCAACTAGAAAATAGCTGAAAAATGTTCCACCTACTATAGCGCCTCTTGCCAAACCATAGGTTATACCCAATGATTGGATAAATGCTAAAATAATTGTAACATATCGTGTATACTGGGCAATTTTCTTTCTTCCATCCTCGCCTTCCTTGGCTAACTCTTCAAGCTTTGGAATAGCAACCGTTAAAAGCTGCATAATAATAGATGAATTAATGTATGGTGTAATACCCATAGCAAAAATAGTATAGTTTGCAAAGGCACCACCTGTGATCATATCAAAGAAACCTAAAAGGCCACCTTTTTCCACAATCGCCTGTATATAGCTACTATCCACACCAGGAATGGGAACATATGTTCCAACCCTGTATATAAATAACATAACAATGGTAAATATGATCTTCTGTCTTATATCCTTTATGCGCCAGGCATTTTTCAAGGTGTCAAACACTTACATCACCTCTGCCTTTCCCCCAACAGCCTCAATTTTTTGCTGAGCTGTTTTACTAAATTTATGAGCTCTTACGATCAACTTTTTGGAAATTTCGCCATCTCCTAAAATCTTTACCCCATCATTTAGTTTCTTTATAATCCCCTTTTCAACTAGAAGATCAGGTGTTACTACAGTGCCTTCTTCGAATACTTCGAGTTGGGCAAGATTTACCTCAGAATAAACTTTGGCAAATATATTGGTAAAACCTCGTTTGGGTAATCTACGGCTAAGTGGCATCTGACCGCCCTCAAAGCCAGGTCTCACACCACCGCCACTTCTGGCCTTTTGCCCTTTGTGTCCCCTTCCTGAGGTTTTTCCAAGCCCAGAACCGGTACCGCGTCCAACCCTTTTAGGGGATACTACAGCCCCTTCTGCAGGCTTCAATTCATGTATCTTCAAGGGGTTCACCTCCTTTTATTCGTCAACTTCTTCAACAGACACAAGATGTGATACCTTCCCTATCATGCCTCTGATAACTGGGGTATCTTCATGGATCTTTGTACTTCCTATTTTTCTTAGCCCTAGTGCTTTTAATGTAGCAATCTGATTGTCTAAACAACCTATTGTGCTACGAACTTGGGTAACCTTCAGCTTAGCCACTGCTGTTCCCTCCCTAACCTAAAATCTCTTCTACCGTCTTGCCACGTAATCGGGCCATATCTTCTACAGTTTTGAGTCGTTCTAATCCTTCTATAGTAGCATTAACTACGTTGTTAATGTTATTGGAGCCTAAAGACTTGGTTCTTATATCTCTAACACCGGCTGCTTCTAATACCGCACGAACAGGTCCACCTGCTATAACACCAGTACCTTCTTTGGCCGGTTTCATAAGCACCCTTGCAGCACTGAACTCACCAACTACCTCATGAGGTATAGTAGTACCTACCATGGGTACCTTTATTAGATGTTTTTTAGCATCATCTATACCCTTTCGTATAGCTTCAGGAATTTCTGCTGCTTTACCAGTACCTGCGCCTACATAACCATTACCATCTCCAACTACCACAACAACGCTAAAGCGAAAGTTTCGTCCTCCTCTTACAACTTTAGCAACACGATTAATGCTGACTACCGTTTCCTTCAGGTCTAACGTGCTGGCATCAATTCGCTCCATCTATTACCCTCCTTTAAAACTCTAATCCAGCTTGACGTGCACCATCAGCTACTGCCTTTATACGACCATGATATATATAACCGCCCCTATCAAATACCACCTTGGAAATCTGTTTGTCCAAAGCCCTTTGAGCAGCTAACTGGCCGACAAGGGTAGCAGCTTCTGTCTTAGTCTTATCTGCTATTTTACCTTTCAACTCAGGGTCGATTGTGGAAGCAGATACCAGGGTCCGACCGGTCACATCATCTATTATTTGAACATATATATGTTTATCACTCTTAAAAACATTAAAACGGGGTCTCTCTGCAGTACCAGATAATTTTTGACGTACACGGGCGTGCCTTTTTTGTCTCGCTTCATTTTTACTTGTTTTTAATATCACCCTGTATCACTCCTTCCTTTATTTCTTACCAGTTTTACCTTCTTTACGAATAATACGCTCATTTTCGTATTTTATACCCTTGCCTTTATATGGCTCCGGTGGTCTTGTACTACGTATTTGGGCTGCTACAGCTCCTACCTTTTGCTTATCAATCCCATTAATTGTGATTTTGTTAGGCGCTGGAACTTCAAAAACAATGCCACCATCTTCTTCTATTTCAATAGGATGGGAATACCCTACATTTAGTACAAGCTTCTTGCCTTGTTTTTGTGCCCTATAACCCACGCCATTTATCTCCAAATTCTTGGAAAATCCTTTTGTCACCCCTTCAACCATATTGGCTATAAGAGTACGACTCAGGCCATGCAATGACTTATGCTCTTTGGCCTCGCTGGGTCTTTTAACTTCTATAACATTATCTTTGATTATTATTTGCATATCTTTATGAATTTTTTGTGTTAGCTCACCTTTTGGGCCTTTTACAACAACTGTATTATCTTCATTTACAACTGCGCTTACGCCCTTAGGTAACTCTATAGGTAAATTTCCTATTCGCGACATATTCACACCGCCTTCCTTTTCAAGATGTTAAGTGTACACCTTACCAAATATAACATAAAACTTCGCCGCCAACGCCTTCTTGACGAGCCTTTTTATCGGTCATTACACCTTTCGATGTAGATAATATTGCAATACCTAGTCCTCCTAAAACTTTGGGTATCTCATCTTTTCTAGCATATACCCTAAGTCCTGGTTTACTAATCCTTTTAAGACCTGATATTACCCTTTCATTATTAGGTCCATATTTTAAGTTTAACCTTAAAATACCCTGTTTCTTATCATCTATCTCAGTAAAGCCATTTATATAGCCTTCTTCTGCTAAAATGGTGGCAATAGCTCTTTTCTCATTCGAAGCCGGAACATCAACCGTTTCATGCTTTACCACCAGCGCATTTCTGATACGTGTCAACATATCAGCAATGGGATCGGTCATAGACATATTCTTTACCTCCTTCCAGCTCTCCTATTACCAGCTTGCCTTCTTGACGCCTGGGATTTGACCTTTATATGCTAATTCTCTAAAGCATATACGGCATATACCATATTTTCTCAAATATGCATGTGGACGCCCACATATACGACATCTATTATATGCTCTAGTGGAATATTTAGGTTTTCTCTGTTGCTTTATTCTCAAAGATTTTTTAGCCATTTGCTTTCCCTCCTTTTCAGACTTGTGCGAAAGGCATACCTAAAAGGTGGAGCAATTCAAATGCCTCTTCATCGGTTTGTGCAGTAGTAACAAATACTATATCCATGCCACGAACCTTTTCAACCTTATCATAATCGATCTCAGGGAAAATAAGCTGTTCTTTTATGCCTAAGGAATAATTTCCCCGTCCATCAAATGATTTTACAGAAACACCCCTAAAATCCCTTACCCTAGGTAGCGCCACATTAAACAACTTATCTGTAAATTCATACATTCGATCGCCCCTTAGAGTAACCTTAGCACCAATTTTCATGCCCTGTCTAACCTTAAATGCAGCAACCGACTTTTTGGCGGTAGTTATCATAGGCTTTTGGCCAGTAATGATGGTCAAATCGTTTACCGCACTCTCTAAAAATTTGGGGTTTTCCTTAGCATCGCCTACCCCCATATTGATTATTACCTTTTCTATCTTGGGTACTTGCATTACGCTCTTATATTTAAACTTTTCCATCATTGCTGGTACAACTTGCTCTTCATATAAGTCTTTTAAACGCGGCATTATCGTTACCTCCCTTCAAAAGCGTTAGTCATTAAATATTTCTCCGCATTGTTTACAAACGCGTACTCTAGACCCGTCCTCTAATATCTTTTTAGCTATTCTGGTTTTTTTATTGCACTTATTGCATACCACCATAACCTTTGAAGCATAGATAGGACCTTCTTGATGGATTATACCACCAGGTTGATCTATCCCCCTGGCTTTTTGATGCTTGGTAAGAATATTAACTCCTTCTACTATTACTTTGCCTTCTTTAGGTAGTACTGATAACACCTTACCTTTTTTAGCTTTATCTTTACCCGAAATAACTTCCACCGTATCGCCTTTTTTTATCTGCATCTTCTGTCTATTTTCTGCCATCTTATAGCCACCTCCTTCTTAGATTACTTCGGGGGCTAAGGAAACAATTTTCATAAAATCTTTTTCCCTAAGCTCTCTAGCCACAGGTCCAAATATACGAGTTCCTCTGGGTTGATTTGCATCATTTATAATAACGGCTGCATTATCATCAAATTTTATATAAGATCCATCGTTTCTCCTAATTCCTTGGGTCGACCTTACAACTACAGCCCTAACTATATCTCCCTTTTTAACAACACCGCCGGGCGTTGCGTCTTTAACAGAAGCAATTATAACATCTCCTATATTCCCATACCGTCTAAAAGAACCCCCTAGAACTCTAATACACATTATCTCTTTAGCACCAGTATTATCGGCTACTTTTAAACGGGTTTGTTGCTGAACCATAACATTACCCTCCTTTCACCTATGGGACTCATTACTGGGCACGTTGTATTATCTCTACTACACGCCAGTGCTTCTCTTTACTCATTGGTTTGGTTTCCATAACCTTAACCTTATCGCCAATCTGACATGAATTGTTTTCATCATGTGCCTTTAGTTTGGTAGTCCTCTTCACTATCTTGCCGTATAACTTATGCTTTACTCTGGTCTCTATAGCTACTACAATAGTTTTATCCATCTTATTGCTGACTACAGTACCTATACGTACTTTCCGATTGCCTCTTTCTTGCTGAGTCACCCGATATTCCTCCTTTCACCACTTAAGCTTGAGCAGCTTTAATTTCTCTCTCACGAAGAATGGTCTTAACACGGGCAATGTCCTTCTTCACTTCACGAATCCTCATGGGATTATCCAGCTGTCCTGTTGCCAACTGAAAGCGAAGGTTAAATAATTCTCCTTTAAGCTCAGTCAGCTTACCATCTAACTCTTCATTTGTCATATCTCTGAATGTATTAGCTTTCATTACCTTCACCACCCAATTCTTCTCTTTTAACAATCTTACATTTAACGGGCAGTTTATAGGAAGCCAGCCTTAATGCTTCTTTTGCCACATCTTCAGGTATACCCGCAATTTCGAACATTACCCTACCAGGCTTTACTACAGCAACCCAATATTCAGGAGATCCTTTTCCGCTACCCATACGGGTCTCAGCTGGTTTCTCAGTAACTGGCTTATCGGGGAATATCTTGACCCATACCTTTCCGCCTCTACGAATATACCGGGTCATAGCTATACGTGCTGCTTCAATCTGGTTGCTTGTAATCCATGATGGCTCTAAAGCCTGCAATCCATATTCACCATAGGTAATGGTATTTCCTCTTGTGGCAACGCCCTTCATTCTTCCCCGGTGTTGCTTTCTATACTTTACCCTCTTAGGCATTAACATTTTTCTTTCCTCCCTCCGCTACCGGTCTCTCTTTGGCTTTAGGAAGGACTTCTCCTTTATATATCCATACCTTTACACCTAATTTTCCATAGGTTGTATTGGCTTCTGCGAAACCATAATCAATATCCGCTCTTAAAGTCTGTAAAGGTATGGTACCTTCATGGTATCCTTCACTACGTGCAATTTCAGTACCACCCAATCGACCTGAAACCATAGTCTTTATACCTTTAGCACCTTGTTTCATGGCACGTGATATAGACTGTTTCATAGCCCGTCTAAATGATATTCTGCGTTCCAATTGTGCCGCAATATTTTCTGCTACCAATTGAGCATCTATATCAGGATTTTTTACTTCTACTATATTTATTACCGCATTTTTATTGGTAAGTTTCTCTATATCTTTTTTAAGGCTTTCAACTCCAGAGCCGCCACGGCCTATTACTATACCAGGCTTTGCTGTGAAGATATTAACCTTTACCCTATTAGCAGCCCTCTCTATCTCTATCCTAGAGATGCCAGCATTGTATAATTTTTCTTTCAACATTTCACGCAATCTAGTATCTTCTATCAATGTATCGGCAAAATCTTTTTTAGAAGCATACCATTTTGCATCCCAATCTTTGATTACACCCACTCTTAAACCATGGGGATTCACTTTTTGGCCCACTTACCTATCCCTCCTTATTATTGCAATTCATCAAGCACAACAGTTATGTGACTAGTTCTTTTCCGAATCCTAGCCGCTCTCCCCATTGCACGGGGTCTTATGCGCTTTAATGTAGGTCCTTGGTTAGCAAATATCTCTGCTACATACAAATCGTTTCTATCTAAACCCAGATTGTTCTCAGCATTAGCGATTGCCGAATTCACTAATTTGATAACCGGTTGAGAAGCTGCTTTGGGGGTATTTTGCAATATGGCCAGTGCTTCGTCCACTCTCTTACCCCTTATAAGATCAATTACAATTTTGACCTTTCTGGGTGAAATACGGACGTATTTAGCAGTGGCAGTGGGACGCTTGTCTTTATTCTCCCTCCGGGCCTTTGCTTTTTCTTTGATCCTTGTTGCCACTTGTCTTCCTCCTTCCCAATGCTACTTAAGTGCAGTAGACTTTTCACTACTTCCGCTATGGCCTCTAAATGTCCTAGTAGGAGCAAATTCGCCTAATTTATGCCCTACCATATCTTCTGTTATATATACAGGAACATGCTTCCTGCCGTCGTGGACAGCGATCGTATGTCCTACCATCTCTGGACTAATAGTCGAGGCTCTGGACCAAGTCTTTATTACTGTCTTTTTATTAGTTTCATTAAGTTGTCTAATCTTTTTTATTAGGCTTTCTTCAATAAAAGGTCCTTTTTTGACTGAACGGCTCACAAATAATGCCTCCTTTCAAACACTGTCTACCTAGAGTTAAGCCCTACGCTTAACAATGTATTTATCGCTCTCTTTATTCTTTTTACGAGTCTTGTAACCCAAAGTAGGTTTACCCCAAGGTGTAACAGGAGAGGGCATTCCAATAGGCGCACGACCTTCACCACCACCATGTGGGTGATCTACAGGGTTCATAACAGAACCACGTACACCAGGTCTTATACCCATATGACGTTTTCGTCCTGCTTTACCAATGGATATATTCTCATGTTCTACATTACCTACCTGCCCAATTGTTGCTTTACACTCAAGTCTTACCATTCTCACTTCACCTGAAGGTAAACGTATCTGTCCGTAATTACCTTCCTTAGCCATAAGTTGGGCAGAACTACCGGCGGATCTTACTAATTGTCCACCATTTCCTGCATACAACTCAACATTATGAATGATAGTACCAACTGGTATATTCTTAAGAGGCAATGCATTGCCTACCTTTATATCAGCATCTTCACCAGATACTATAGTATCCCCTACCTTTATTCCGTTAGGAGCTATAATATATCTTTTCTCACCATCAGCATAATTTAATAAAGCAATATATGCGCTCCTGTTTGGATCATATTCTATAGCAGATACTTTAGCCGGAATACCATCCTTGTCCCGTTTAAAATCTATTATTCTGTATTTTCTTTTTACTCCGCCACCTCTATGGCGAACAGTTATATGACCGTGTGCATTCCTACCTCCAGTGTTCTTCAGAGTAACTACCAATGATTTCTCTGGAGCTTTTTTGGTCACTTCTTCAAAAGTAGAAACCGTCATATGACGTCTGCCAGGAGAGGTAGGTTTATAGGTTTTTACAGCCATTTGTATAATCCCTCCTCCTTATTATGCCATTCCTTCGAAGAATTCAATACCTTTACTATCAGGCGTCAATCGTACAATGGCTTTCTTATATGATGGCCTTCTGCCAACGTGTACTCCAAGTCTTTTTAATTTACCCACCTGACGAATGGTATTAACGCTTTGTACTTTCACATCAAAAATTTGTTCTACAGCCCATTTAATCTCGGTTTTATTAGCTTTAATATCTACTAAAAAGGTATATTTCCCATCTGCCAGCTGATCATAACTCTTCTCTGTCAATACTGGTCTTATAATAATATCTTGAGGGCTTTTCATTATGCGTACACCTCCTCTACCTGGCGAACAGCATCTTGCGTAATGATAAACTTATCATAATTCAATATATCAAGAACATTTATGGTGTTAACAAATGCCAACTTAATACCAGGAATGTTACGCACCGCTCTTTCTATATTTTCATTTTTACCATTTATAACTAACAATGCCTTTTTATCTACATTCAAATTTTTAAGAACATTAGCCATTTGCTTTGTCTTTGCCTCAGATAGTTCTAAGGAATCCAATACAACTATTTGATCCTCAACTACCTTGGATGATAGAGCACTTTTTAATGCTGATCTTCTCATTTTTTTAGGCAATGTATAACTGTAATCTCTCGGCTTTGGTGCAAAAACCACGCCACCTTTGATCCATATGGGTGAGCGAATACTACCATGTCTTGCACGCCCTGTGCCTTTCTGTCTCCATGGTTTTGCTCCGCCTCCCCTTACTTCTGATCTGGTCAAGGCAGATTGTGTCCCCTGTCTTTTATTAGCTAATTGCATTTTTACTACCTGATGTAAAAGCTCTTTATTTATCTCTGCTCCAAACACTTCATCAGTTAATTCAATATCTCCTGCTACACTACCATCCATATGATATAAAGCTACTTTAGGCATATTTTTCTCCTCCTTTCCATGCATCCTCTACTATCTCTTAACCGTTTCTTTTATATATAGTAAGCTGCCCTTTACGCCAGGTACTGAACCCTTTACCAACATTAAGTTCTTATCTGGATATATTTTTACCACTTCCAAATTTTGAATGGTAACTTTTTCGTTTCCTAAACGTCCAGGCATTTTTTTAGTCTTAAATACTCTAGATGGGTAACTAGCGGCACTCTTTGCACCTACTCTTCTATGATATTTAGAACCATGAGCCATAGGTCCTCTATGTGCATTCCATTTCTTAATTACACCAGCATATCCTTTACCTATGCTTCTGCCAGTTACATCTATTTTATCGCCTTCGGCGAATAAATCTACTTTTATTTCACTACCTACTTGGTAATCTTTTGTATCTTCAAGTCTTAATTCTCTAAGATAGCGTTTATATGGTACATTTGCTTTTTCAAAATGACCCTTCACTGGCTTGTTTACTAGCTTTTCCCTTATATCGTCAAAGCCTACCTGCAACGCTTTATAGCCATCTTTATCCTCTGTCTTTACTTGAGTAACTACACAAGGACCAGCTTCTACAACTGTTACAGGTATTACAGTACCATCTTCAGCGAAGACATGGGTCATTCCAAGCTTTTTGCCCAGAATCGCCTTCTTCATCGTTCCAACCTCCGTTCTATAGTTTTATTTCAATATCTACTCCTGCTGGAAGATCTAATCTCATCAGCGAATCAACAGTTTTCGATGTAGGACTTAGAATATCGATCAAACGTTTATGCGTTCTCATTTCAAACTGTTCACGAGCATCCTTATATTTGTGCGGAGCGCGCAAAATAGTAACTACTTCCTTCTCTGTAGGCAACGGAATAGGGCCAGATACCTTAGCACCAGTTCTTTTTGCAGTTTCTACTATTTTTGCAGCTGATTGATCTATGAGCGTATGATCGTATGCCTTTAATTTAATTCTTATTTTTTGATTGGCCATGTTTTCCCTCCTTACTTTATAAAAGCATTCCTTTGAATGCAATAGGGCAATCAACCAATCCTGTATACACTTAGCCGCGTGTGCCGCAATAATATTTTTTTGCGACTCTAAACTCAGGATTATAGTCGCCCGATTGATAACGGACTTAGTCCGTAAAAATTCCCCAGGCCTGTGCCCGGCAACCTTTTACATCATCCCATTAAAAACAAAAAACACAACTCTTATAGTTTATAATAAAACTATAAATAAAGCAAGTATTTTTATTATAAATGCGCATCCTTCAGATATAAAATATCTGAAGGATGACATAAATTATTCTATAATGCTAGCAACTACACCTGCACCTACTGTTCTTCCACCTTCACGTATAGCAAATCTTAGTCCTTCTTCTATTGCTATTGGAGTTATTAATTTTACTGTCATGGTAATATTATCTCCTGGCATTACCATCTCTACTCCCTCAGGTAGGTCAATTACTCCTGTTACGTCTGTTGTTCTCAAATAAAACTGGGGTCTGTATCCATTGAAGAATGGGGTATGTCTTCCTCCCTCTTCCTTGGTTAATACATATACCTCTGCCTTAAAGTGGGTATGAGGATGTATACTACCTGGCTTTGCAAGTACCTGACCTCTCTCTATGTCTTCTCTCTGTACACCACGTAGTAGTGCACCGATGTTATCACCTGCAACTGCTTCATCAAGGGTCTTTCTAAACATCTCTACACCCGTTACTACTGTCTGCTTAGGTGCTTCTGCCAAGCCTACTATCTCTACTGTATCAGATGTATGAAGCATTCCCCTCTCTACTCTACCTGTTGCAACTGTTCCACGACCTGTTATGGAGAATACGTCCTCTACTGGCATCAAGAAAGGTTTAT
>NZ_RXHQ01000028.1 GCF_004138105.1 Xylanivirga thermophila
ATGGAGCCAAAAATGTATTTGATATTTAGATTAGATTGGTTTTGTTTGATGTGATTAACTATTAAATTTGCAGGTTTGATAGTGCTTTCATTCACTGATTAATACAATACTAATTATACAAGGAGGAGGGATATATCTTGAATGATATAGCGACATAAAAAAACATATAAGATATTAGGATAATTAAAAATATAGGGGGGAGTAGCTTTGGATGAGATAGATGTATTTGTTTCATTGCTAGATGATATTGATGCAGATAATATATTAAGATTTTTAAAACAAAACATGAAGACAGGGAGTTTGGATTTTAAAAAGGCACGCATTAGAATTTTATTAAGGAGTGGGGGAAAACAAAGGATAAACCCCATGTTTAATGTGGCACGTATCTATAAAACTGATTTATTATCCAACTTAAATGAGAAGGAATTCACATGGTTTATAGCAAGTGATAATATAATGGGCGATGCCCAAAAATTTGCTAACTTTATATTGTATTATCCTAAAAAATTACGGGATTTAATGCCGTCTATAGAAGATAACATAAACAAAAATATATCATGGAATACTTTTGAGTTTCCTTTTGAAACGGAGGAGGAATTAAAAAACTATGAGCAAAAGATTCCTATTTTTCCTCCCGCCCTTAAGGTAAAAAAGTTTCTAATACAAAGGCTCATAAATCAAGCCTTTAAAGATGGTAAAATTGAAGATATACCCTATGACCTTGTGGAAAAGATAAAAGAATACTCCTTGCTTGATATGTACAGAGAGTCATGCAAAAAAGAATATCCACTTTTTGTATTAGAATATGCATATATATCTACCCATGAATCAATACCTAAAGACTTGGAAGCACAATTAGAGATAGATATCATAAGCAGACTTATGGATATATATCCTATGGATAACTTGATCAAACAAGAAACTGAGGATGATAAGGACAAAGAAATAGAAATGCTGAAAGAACGCATTAAAAGCTTGGACTCCAAGGCAAAACAGGTGGATAATAAATATAAATCTGATATAAAAGCACTAAAGCAACAGTTAAATAATAAAGATAAAAAACATAAGGTGGAAGTTGAAAAACTATCATCTAAGATAATGCAATTCAGTAAAGAATGTGATGACATAAGCAATAGATCTAAGGAATATAGTGATAGGCTAGAGAAAATGGAAATGTACTTGTCGGAGGTATTTCAAGAAGAGGCGGAAATAACACCTTTATTTGCTTTTATACTAAATGACGAACTTTTTAATACAGCACATATTACTAAATACATATTTAAAGAAATATTATTACTTCCAGTATCTAACTGGAAGAGCCAAGTAAATGGAATTAAAAAAATATATATACAGCGGGAAGGTATATCCAGCAAAAAAATAGAAAGCGTAAAATCCTATTGTAAGGAGCATTTAATACCTGATTGCATAGTGAGTATACAAGATGAAAAGGTTCTCATAGAGCTTATTGCAATTATAAAGTATAGGATAGGGGATGTTAAATATGGATTATACAATTGAAATAGATGATAAGGATATAATTCAATGTAATGAATGTTATATGGTTGGTGTGCTGGCAGATAAAGAAGAATCATATCCAAATATAGGTGATGAACAAGATTGCGTAACACCCATGAGGAATTCATCTACTATTGTTTTTTATATAAAGCCTCTAAGTCAGGATCCGGAGCCTATTGCAGATAACTTAAATACCTCTTTTGAAAATCCTTTATATATAGGAATAGATAATGATCAAAGTTCTTATACAATAAATACTATGCAATATAAACATACTACAGATATAGAGCTCAAAAAAAGCATGATAAAGGACAAATTAAAGGATAAGGTAATACTTTTTAAACCCAAATTAGCATCTAAACATGACAGCAATCGCATATATAAAAATGCAATAATAGTGGGTATAGAGCCGGATATAAAGATTGATAAGGATACCATATTTACTCCAGTACCAGTAGTGGAGATGCCTATGCAGGATTTCGAATCTAAATTATTAAAAGGTCAATATATAATGTTAGAAGGATATAACCACGCCACATACCCTCCAGAATATATATTATGTGGAGACTATCTATACTTTGAATTTCCCTTGTGGGAAAAGCACGATAAAAATATTTATATGTGGAAGATTGGAGAGTGTCCTGAAAAGATAAAAAAGACAAGGATAAATTTTAATAGTCTTGAACTTTCCGATAAGATGATTCGCGGAGGCAGCAATAGTCTTATCTTTATAGAACAGTCTTTCCTTTATAAAAATTCAATAGAAAACAAGGATGTTGGATATATAACTACCCATCCCGCTCCCGAGGTGGTAGATATAAGTATACCCAAGGTGAAACAGGATATTGGACTGGAGGATGAATGTGCATTTTTGTATGCACTTAAAAACTTTGCTTTAAAACAACGCTTGTCTTATTCTATGGACGATCTTATAAATTTTCATACCTGTATAAAGACAAACCTTCTTACTATATTAGCAGGTATGTCTGGTACTGGTAAAACACAGCTGGCTCTTATCTATGCTAAACTTTTAGGTTTGGATGAGGAGAATGGTAATTTGCTTTTTTTACCCATAAGTCCTTCCTATACAGAACCAGGGGATCTACTAGGATATTTAAACAATATGAATGGTCTTTTTATGCCATCTGAGACTGGGCTTGCGGATTTTTTGATCCATGCTCAGGAAAATCCCAAGGAGATGCATATAGCAATATTTGATGAGATGAATCTATCCCAGGTGGAGTATTGGTTTGCACCTTTTATATCATTGATGGAAAAACAAGCGTATGAGCGTAATCTATTGTTGTATAATGTTAATTCAAACTGCATAAACAAATCCCAATATCCATCCATGGTAAACATAGGAGATAATATAAGATTTATAGGTACTGTAAATATGGATGAAACTACCAAAAATTTCTCTGACAGACTTCTTGACAGGGCTAATGTCATAACCCTTAAGAAAAAGAACTTTAAAGAGCTAAAAAGTGATCTTAATGAAGTTGATCAAGATATGGATGTGGACAAGGTAGCCGCATTTGATAGCTACTTAAAGTATAGTCCATGGATACAGAAGGATAAACTTTGGCTGGATGCATATACAGAAGAGGAATTGGAGTTTTTAGATGAGCTCCACGCAATTATCAATAGTTGTGATGCACAAAAGGGCATATCATTTCGTATTGCAAGGAAGATGGGTGAATACTTGAACAATATACCTAGGGGAGAAGATATAAAGCCTATGCTATCCAAAGAAGATGCTTTTGATATGCAGATAAAACAGCGTCTTATAACCAAGCTAAGAGGTACGGAAGGACAATTAGGCAAATTGGTAGGCATATCAAGGAAAGATGAAGATTTACCAGAGGATGGTATATTATTTGATTTTTTCACCAGTGACAGGGCTCAGGAGATTAGTCATTTTTATCAAACACGACAGGAAATAATAAGAAAGGCAAGGGAGCTTGGACGCTATGGATATGCAGACTAAGCTTATATTTGTCTCACAGTTGGGAGATGATATAAGACGATTCGAATTGAATATGGATGATATCCTAGATAAAAAATCAGAGAGTTCCATATACGAAATACGTGAAGATTGTGGACTTAAAGTATGCTTGGAGAGCAACAATGAAAAAGATTATATTGAAATAGACAGCTGTATGAATGATGAACCGTCTATTCTAAGACCAGGTATATGGAAAGTATTAGCTGGCTATAGTCAGGAATATGGAATCTTAACACCGGGTTGCTACGGTATAAAGCTAAATATAGATGGAATGGCATATGAATTTGTATATAAGGTACTGCCTATTTCCATGGAATGGGAAGGACTTTTAAACTTGAGAAGTTATCTAGAAAGTGTATTAAAAGGGCTTTCTCAAAATCTATATATGCAGCATTTGACAGGGGAGAGAAATATCCCTATAGATACAGGATTTTCGATACATGGTATGTATGCATATTTAAAGCAGAGTAAACGTGAGCTATATGTTGCAATTGATCAAATTACAAAAAATCCTATTACTGATATAGCCAGAGAATATGGTGAGCGTAGTTATAGTGTTCATCCGGATATGAAGAGTCAAAGATGGCTGTCTAAAAAGGGCATGTCATTAAACTCTAACCCATATTATTCCAATATAGTGTATGAGAAGCATTGTATATCGCATAAGGATATAACTCCTAACAAATGGATTAAAAAGATGTTGGTAGAGATTATATATATATTAGGTAATATGGATAAAAAATATACAGAGATAGTTAATAGACTAAATATAGTTTTAAAGCAGGAAAAGGCAGAAATAGAAAGGCTAGTTAAGGAAATAGAGATGGACAAAGAAAACTGGTCGCTGGATCCTAGTGTAATATATGATAAAAACGTTAAACTTAATGGTCTTAACAGTGATATAGAAAACATATCCAAAAGGGTAGTTGCACTAAAAGAGGCACAAGCTGAAATACAATGTATAAAGGTACAGTTAAGTTATTATGTCTATGAGACTTGGTTGTTCCAGGTAAATGTTGCAGATAGCCTAAAAAAAGCCCCTGTCTCATTGTTCAAAGATGCTCGTTATGCAAAGGTATATGAGATTTATAGTAATATTTCGGAGGCAGATTCAAAATCGTCTGATAGGAATATATATTTTCCAAGTAAAAAAACTCAGGATCTTTTTGAGTATTATGCTGTAGTATTGGTTGTTGAAGTATTGAGAAATATGGGTTTTCAATGGAAATCAGGATGGATTGCCGACAGACTGGATACAGATCTTTATAATGGAGAGTTACCTAAAGGAACTGTTATGACGTTTGAAAATGAGAAATATTATTGCGAATTAGCATATGACAAGGTGGTAGAGGGTAATAATCGCGTATATAACCAAAGTAAGGGAGCTTTTATGCGTTATAGTGCTAGACATTATCGCCCTGATATAAGAGTGGCATTTTTTGACCAGAGCAATCGAAAAATGTTAGGTGCCTTTATTGTAGAAGCAAAATGTAGGAAAGGAAAATATATGATAAATCAGGAAAGTTCAGACCCTTCATCTTTGCAAGTGCAGGTTTTAGACTACTGGGGATTTGGATATTGTGAGGATCCAAGGGGGAATAGGCCTCCCATAAGGGATGTAATTAAAAAGATAATAGTTATATATCCCAGGCAAGATTGTAAAGTCGAGTATTCTCGTAATGATATGAACTTATCTTTTGTTCAAGTAGAGGCGACAGACGATAATGATGTAAAAAGACATTTTGGATATATGAGGCTCAAAGAGGAAATAGATGAGGTAATTAACAAATATATTTAGTGTAATATGTTATAATAATACGAAAAAAATGAGGGGATGTTTTTCATGAAAGAGTTTGACAACAATATGAATTGGTATAAGGGCAATATTCATACACATACCAAGCTATCGGATGGAGCTGTTTCGCCTGAACAATGTATACATATATATAAGGAAAAGGGATATGATTTCATTTGTATAACCGATCATAGAAAGTTTTATCCCGATGCTAAAAAAGATGATTTTTTGGTCATTGGTGGTTCAGAGTTTCATATAAATGATTTTGATGAAAGAAGAGCCTATCATATTGTAGGACTGGGCATTGATAGAGAGATCTACACGGATGATACTTTTTCACCTCAGAGGATTATCGATGAAGTAAATAGACAGCATGGTCTGGCCATATTAGCCCATCCATCATGGTCTCTTCTTACCCATGATGATTTGATCTCTCTTAGAAATTATATAGGAATAGAGATATGGAATAGTGTATCAGATGCCTATAGTGGGAGAGGCCTTTCCATTGATTATTTGGATGTGCTGGCCTCCAAAGGAGTTTTTAAACTAGCCTTTGCAGTGGATGATACCCATTTTTATCAGAGAGATTTAGGCGGAGGATATATTATGGTAAATAGTCCGGATTTAAATAGAAAGTCTATTTTAGATGCCATAAAAAAAGGTAGATTTTATTGTTCTCAGGGGCCGGAAATAAAACAAATTAATATAGAAAACGGCATTCTAAATGTAGAGACATCTCCGGTTAAAAAAATAAGTTTCATGACTGGCCTATTCTTTTGTTCCGATAGGATATATATGGATGAAGACGGAGAAACGCTTACAAAGGCAAGCTATGAAATAAAGCCTGATGATGCCTTTGTAAGGGTTGAATGCACAGATGAGCATGGAAAGAGGGCATGGAGCCAGATTATAAGATGTTAATAAGCTGATTGATAGGGATAAATGATAGAAAAATCTATCATTTATCCCTAAAAAATAAGCACCTTTTTATGCTGCCCTAGATTTTTGTATTATTTATTTCGTTTAAGCATTTTTTTATACTTCATATTTATGATGTCTTTTACATCTTCTTGATCCCTTAGGTCAAGCTGTCTAAATTTTAGTATCATATTCTTTTCTAAATCTGTAACAGAAAAGAGCTCATCTTCATCTGAATTGTTAACAGATTTATAAGGAATGCCTTTTCCTAAGAGTAACCAATCGGCAGAAACATTAAAGTATTGAATTAATGCAATCAAAGCATCTACCCCTGGTTTTGCCCTTCCCCTTTCCCAATCTCCCACATTGCCTGATGATACCCCTATTTTTTTTGATAAGTTGGCTTGAGAAATATTATTTATTTTTCGGAGCATTTTGATTCTTTCACCTATATCCAAAAACTATCACTCCTTTTAATAAAAAATAATTTTGCACGAATAACATTGACATATGTACAAATTCGTGTATAATATAATTAACAGTTTAGCTAATTATTATTTCTTATGCTATTAAAAATAATTATACCATATTGCAACCATGTGATACAGAACCAAAATTTTTATGAGTTATATTCTTTATTCTTGTATTTTAAGGGAAGGAGGGGTATTTTGAAAGAACGGCAGTTGACTTCGTTTGGAGCAATCGTCAAAAAAAGACTTATCGAACTCAATAAAACCCAAAGATGGCTTGCTGATCAGGTAGGCATAAATGAGAAGTATTTACACTTAATCTTATATGGTGATAGGTCAGGTGAAACATATGTTGATAGTATAATGCATGCATTAGATCTAGATCCAAATAAGATTTTAAAACCGGCCTAAACGAAGGAAATAAACAAATCAACTGATTGGTGAAAATAGAGGAGGTATAAAAATGAAAGGAAAAATAAGCTTGTTGTCTATAATTTTGGTAATCATGTTGTTATTTAGTGCATGTTCTAAAAATGATTCAAACGTTAATAAACAAACTGATATTGTCGCTGATAATTCCAATCAAGAAACTGTAAAAGATGATGGAAAAGATAAAGATACTTCAGAAGATGGCAGTAAAAAAGAACAGGTGACTATAACTTATCTTTATCCCCTTTCTGGTGATTATCTAAGGGCAGTGGACAATCTAAATGATTCTTTAGTTATCCAGAAGATGGAAAAGATAACCAACGTCCATATGGAGTTTATACATCCACCAGCAGGTCAAGAGGCAGAACAATTTAATTTAATGGTAGCATCAGATGATCTACCTGATATGGTTACTCATGGGATGGGAATGCCAGATAGTTACCCAGGGGGAGGCGATAAAGCAATAAAAGATGGCAAGTATTTAGCATTAAATGATTTGGTAGAAAGCCATGCGCCAAACTTTAAAAAAATAATAGATTCAGATGATGAATTGCGCAAAGATATACTTACAGATGAAGGCAATATATGGGGTTTACCAATGATAGATAAAACAGCCCAAACAGCATTTACAGGTCCAATTGTAAGGAAAGACTGGATGGATGAATTAGCTTTAAAAGAGCCTAAAACAATAGATGACTGGTATCAAATATTAAAAACATTTAAAGATAAAAAGGGTGTTGAAGTTCCTTTTATTATTCCGTCTAGCGGGATACCAGCAGATGATGCATTTATCGGTGCATATGGTATTTCATCGTCTTTTTATCAAATAGATAATAAAATAAAATTTGGTCCTATTGAACCAGAGTATAAAGAATATTTAACAGAAATGAACAAATGGTATAATGAAGGATTAATTGATAAAGATTTTCCTGCATGGGACAATGATAAAACGGTTCAATATATGACTACGGGCAAGGCTGCTGCTATAGCAAGTGGTTTTTGGGTGTTTGAACCATGGGAAACGGCTTCTGAAGATTCAAATATGAAATTGATGGGAGTAGGTTATCCAGCTTTAAAAGAGGGTGAAAAACCTCATCTTCGTCAGAATAATCGTAGAATGCGGGGATATTTTACGGCAATTACTACTAAGTGTAAGCATCCTGAGAGGGCAATGGAATGGATGGATTATTTTTATAGCGATGATGGATTTATATTAGCAAACTATGGCATAGAAGGCAAGACATTTGAGAAAAAAGATGGTGAATATCAATATACTGATTTAATGTTAAACAATCCTGAAGGTGTTCCTCCTGAGATAGCATTTGTAAAATATGCTTACTCCCATGGGGCTTTTCTAAGGGATTGGAGAAGAGAAGATACTTTATTCCCTAAAGATGCTTTAGCTGCATGTGATGTATGGGATGAAAGCGCTGATAATGATTATATGCTTCCTCCAATAAAACTTACAGCGGAGGAAGGAGAAGAGTTTTCACAAATTATGGGCGATATTAATACCTATATAGGTGAAAAAAGATTAGATTTTATAATGGGAAATGAGTCTTTTGATAAGTTTGATGAATATGTTCAACAAGTGAAGAAGATGAATATTGATAAGGCAATAGAATTGCAGCAAAAAGCGTTAGATAGATACAATGTCAGATAAAGAATTATTTATTATAATCAGGTAAAGATTTTAAAATCTTTACCTGATTATAATAAAATGGAGGTATAAAAGACTATGACACATATAAGAAAAGACCATAACCATGGTAAAAATAATTTTGTAAAATATAAGGATATATTTATAATGTCACTGCCAATGTTGATATATTTTATATTGTTTTATTATATTCCAATGTATGGAGTCGTTATATCTTTTAAAGATTTTAACCCCGGAAAAGGGATAATAGGAAGTGAGTGGGTTGGATTAAAGCATTTTAAAGCATTTTTTAGCAGCCATTACTTTGTCAGACTTATACGAAATACACTTTTATTGAGTCTTTATAGCCTTCTTTGGGGATTCCCGGCTCCTATAATATTTGCTTTATTGCTTAATGAGATTGTAAATAAACATTTCAAAAAGACAGTACAAACGATTACATATATGCCGCATTTTATATCCCTAGTTGTTGTGTGTGGTCTAATAAAGGATTTTACTGCTTCCGATGGTGTTATAAATGACATGATAGTCTTATTTGGTGGGGAACGTAGGTCGTTGATGATTGATCCAAGTTTGTTTAGAACTATTTATATTGCATCTGGCATATGGCAGGACTTAGGCTTCGGTAGTATTATTTATTTAGCGGCTATAAGCGGAATATCACAAGAATTGTATGAGGCGGCAATTATAGATGGTGCAAGCAGGTGGAAACAGACAATCCATGTCACATTACCCTCAATTGCTCCTACCATTATAATTTTATTTATACTGCAGATAGGAAGCTTAATGAATGTTGGATTTGAAAAAGTATTGCTATTATATAATAATAGTATTTTAGAGACCGCAGATGTAATTTCTACCTTTGTTTATAGGAAAGGATTAATGGAGTTTAGTTATAGTTATAGTGCTGCTGTAGGTTTATTTAATTCGGTTATAAACTGTATTTTACTTATTATAGCAAACATTACAAGTCGTAAACTTACAGAAACAAGTCTATGGTAAAGGAGAAGTTATAATGTCTATAAAAAAATCAACTGGTGAAAAGGTATTTAATATAATCAATGTTATTATTTTAACTGTTTTCAGTTTTATATGTTTAGCGCCTGTGTTGCATGTAATTTTTGCTTCGTTTAGTGATCCTTTAAAACTTATGCGACATCAAGGGATACTTTTAAGACCTTTAGGATTTACATTAAAAGGTTATGAACTTGTTTTTAGAATGCCAGGTATTCTTACATCTTATGGCAATACATTGTTTTATGTTACTGTAGGAACATTGATAAATATAATAATGACTGCTATTAGTGCCTATGTCTTAACGTTTCAAGATTGGAAATATGTACGTTTTTTAATGCTGATGATTACTATTACTATGTTTTTTAGTGGCGGGCTTATCCCTACCTATTTACAAATAAAAAAGTTAGGTTTATTGGATACTCGCTGGGCTCTAATACTTCCAGGAGCAATATCTGTATGGAATCTAATCGTAATGAAGACATCTTTTTCATCTTTGCCTAAAAGCCTGCAAGAATCTGCTAGAATCGATGGGGCAAGTGAATGGGGTATTTTATTTAAAATAATATTACCATTATCAAAAGCAGTAATGGCGGTTATGATATTGTTTTACGCAGTAGGTCATTGGAATTCATGGTTTGGTGCGATGATATATTTGAGGGATAGAAGTAAATATCCGTTACAGCTTGTACTAAGGGAAATATTGGTTCAAGAGAGTCAAACTGCAACGGTTTCACAATTTTCTAAGGTTATAAAAGTAGGAGATTTGGATCTATATAAGCCTTTAATAAAATACACTACAATTGTAATTGCTACTGTACCAGTCTTATGTTTTTACCCATTTGTTCAGAAATATTTTGTAGAAGGTGTAATGATAGGAGCATTAAAAGGCTAAAAAATCCGAATGTTTTTGAAGTGGTTTTTCTAATAATCATAATTTAAAACTGTTAATTTATTATAGTGTAATACCGTTTTTATTTATCATTGTATAAGCTTGTTATTTTGATAAATGAAGGTATTACACTTTTATTTGGATCATCCGAAGTTAGAAAATTATAGACATATATTGATAGCATAATGAATATATTAGATTTAGAACTAGATAGCATTGTTAAGATAGCTTAAAGTAAATTATTGTCTTATATAATCTTTTAACTACTAATCTCTAATACTTCTTATAAAGTGGACATGGATTAACTATACACTTTGTGGAGGTGATATTCTATTATTTAATCTATATATTGACTGGGCCATTCTTCAAATAACATGCTAGCAAAGTATCTATTAACGAATAGAATGGAAAAGTCATAATATAAGAATATAGACGTCGTTTTTTAGGAGAGGGGCAGAAGATATGGATGTAAAAAGTAAAAATGAAGGATGTTCATTTTCTAAACGAGATGCTATTGGTTTTCTTTTTGTATTACCTATGTTATTCGGTATATTTTTATTTGTTATATATCCCATGATAGCCTCCCTGATTTTTAGTTTTCAGCAGACTAATGGAGTATCTGGCACATGGGTAGGTGTTAGTAATTATAGATCAATCTTAACAGATTCAGTTTTTTGGAAATCCTTATATAATACTGTGTACATGGGTATATTTGCGCTGTTGCTTGATATATGCATTTCATTTATTTTAGCCAGTTTGATAAACAACGTAAAGTGGGGAAAAAACTTTTTTAAAAGCGTATATTTTCTTCCTAATGTAGTATCTGTAGTAGCAACTTCGATTTTATTCTCATTTCTCTTTTATCCAAATGAAGTTGGTCTTATGAATTTCTTTCTAGGTAAATTCGGCATAAAGCCAGTAGGGTGGTTTACCAATCCTTCATATGCTAAGTGGGGAATAATACTTATGAGCCTTTGGCGTAGTATAGGCTATGATAGCATAATATTTCTTGCTGGCTTACAAAGCGTACCAAACGAATTATATGAGGCTGCCGAAGTTGATGGCGCGACCGGTCTAAAGAAATGGTGGCATATAACTATCCCGTCTATGCGCCCTATATTTGTATTTATGATTATGATAGGTACTATAAATGCAATGAAACGTTTTGGGGATGTCTGGATGATAGGAGGAACGGCTGGTAATCCAAGTGGTTCGCTTCTTACTGTAGTGTTGTATATATATAGGAATGCTTTTATGGCTGCACAGGTGGGTATAGCATCTGCTGCTGCATATGTATTATTTGTAATAATTCTTTTATTAACCATATTGAATAATAAATTTCTAAACAAAGATACCAGTCTATATTAAATTTTAATCAAGTAAAAGGATGTGAGTTTATGGAAGAGATTAATGTTTCTAAGCGATCTAAATCTATGAAACGTAGTAAACGCACAAGTAGTATAATCATATTCATAATTTTGGCACTAGGCTCTCTTACCATGATAATACCGTTTTTTTGGATGATAACTACAAGTTTTGATTGGGATGCGGTTATGAATGTTCCATTTCCGCCTAGATTTTGGCCTGCAACCCCCTCAATAAAGCCCTATCAAATGACCTTTATGAATGTGCCCATGGGAAGATATTTGCTTAATTCATTTGTAGTGGCAGTAGGTGTTATTATAGTAAGCTGCTTATCAGCATTGCTTGCTGGCTATTCTCTATCAAAGATCAAATTTAAAGGCTCCGGCGTGGTACTGGTTCTTGCATTGAGTACCATGATGATACCATTTGAAGTAACGATGATTCCTCAGTATTTATTATTTGATAAGCTGAATTTAAAGAATACCTACTGGGCGTTTTATCTTCCTGCGGTTAATTATGCATTTGGAACATTTCTTTGTAAGCAATATATGGATTCATTACCTGAAAGTTTAAGGGAAGCTGCTCTTATAGATGGTGCTGGTGAATTCACTATATTTACCAAGATTTATGTACCATTATGTGGAGCCATAATAGCCACGATGGTTATATTACAATTTTTAGGTGTATGGAATGACCTCCTCTGGCCACTGCTTATATTATCTGATACTCAAAAATACACTGTGCAGATAGGTATTGCTATGTTCACATATAACCAAGGTATAAATCAAATGCCTGCCATACGAATGGCTTCTGCCACAATCAGTCTTTTGCCTGTACTGATTTTATATCTGTTCTTACAGCGTTATATTGTAGAAAGCATAGCTTTAACAGGATTAAAACAATGATTTAAAGAGGGGGTTGGTATGTAGTTATCATTGTTATGTTTCAAAAATATATTTTATGGAGGGATATAAATGAAAAAAAGTAGAAGAATATTTACCGTTTTACTTATAGTTGTGATGTTGATTTCTCTTGTAGCTTGTTCTTCTGACAAGGATAAGGAGTCAGGTGGCCAATCTTCTGGAGATGCTAATGGGGAAATATCGGGGAAGGTAAGGGTAAGCCTAGCAGGTTGGCAACTTGAGGATGGCATTGATCCTTTCACCGGTAAAAAGACAGTCGGGCTTAATAACTATATGAAGGATACATTTAAAAAACAATACCCGAAGATAAAGACAGAGATAAGCATAGTGCCATGGGAAAATGCAAAAGCAAAACAACAAGCATTATTGATGTCTAAAGATGTTGATATAATATATACTGGCGGCGCTTTTGCTTCACAATTTAATGAGCAAGGTCTACTTAGGAGTATAGATGATCTGTTAGATAATGATCCTGATTTTAAACCGGAGGATATATACTTGGAAGGTCTATGGAACAATTCATATAGTACAAGATCGTTGGATATGAAGAATAGGATAGGACTACCCGCTATATTGGGCCAAAGAATGGTGATGTATGATAAGAAGATATTCGATGATTGGGGAGTAGAATACCTATCAGAACATCCTACACCTGAGGAGATTATCGAAAAGGCTAAAAAGATGACAGGAAAGAATCCCAAAACAGGAGAACCAAACTATGGTCTATGGTGGAGTGGCAATTCACTAAATGGTTCAACTTTTATAGCACTTACATTTTATTACAATGCGCTAGGCGCTGAAGGTGCATTAAATGATCTTAAAAAACTGCAATGGAAGTTAAATGATAAAGAGATGGTAGACGTATTTGAATGGCTAAAAGATGCATCAACTCTTCCGCCACCAAGCTTTGTAAATGGGCAGGGCATGGAGAACTTTGGAAGAGAAAACAATAATATTGCCATAGCTTTGGACAATAATGGTGGAACTATAATAGGTGATTATAAAGCTAATAAAAAGACAGATATGCTAGAGAGATATGAGGCAACAGTAAATTTAGGACCTAATGGAGAAGGCTGGGTAGCAGTTGACCCAATAATTATGGCAAAAGAACCTAAAGATGTAGAAGCTGCGTGGGAAGTGATGAAATTTTTGGCAAGCCCTGAAACTCAAAAATGGAACTATGAGAACTTTGGAACTGCACCTACCCTCAAAAATGCAGACTTTGTAGATCCTAATGATAAATATATGAAGATAGCATTTAAGATAGCAGAAAATGCCCGCACTAGTTTGCTAGATGAGGCAAATCCATTCTATATGTCAGAGATCGTTCCTGTGGTCAATGGATTTATAAGCGATTGTGCAAATGATAAAGCACCAGATATAAAATCCACACTTGATTCATTACAGGAAAAAGCTGAAAATTGGTCAGCTAATCTGAAGTAATATAGAATCTGATAAAGGAATAGGAATAAACAAAAACACGGATAACATTCTCCTGAAAAATGTTATCCGTGTTTTTATTTATTAAAAATCATAATGTAAAGATATAGCCTCTTTTATTGAAAATAGGTAAGAAAATAGCATTTAAATCTGTCTATATATTTACTACAATATATTAGTGTAAGATGAGATTTCGAAAATAGTATATGAAGTTTTACTTTATGATGCTTTTAGTGAAGATTGGAGGGATATCTATGTGATGAGATAGGAATATTTGTACACTATATAAATTTATGACTATAGTGGGAGGGGATACTATATGAAACTAAAAAAGAGCATTGTGTATGCCTTGGTTTTGGCTTTAGTATTATCTATATCTTTGGTAGGGTGTGGTGAAAAGAAAGATGTATCTAAAAAAGATGAAATGCCAAAAGAAGATTCCTCGAATACTGAAAAAAGTGGCAAAGTGAAATCTGTTAAGCTACAAGTTTGGTTAACTCCGCAGTGGAAAGGTGTGTATGATGCTTCAGAAGAGGGAGCAGGATATGAAAGCTTTTTTAACTTTGTTGCGCAAGAGTATAATAAAGAACATTCAAATGTCGAAACAGATGTCCAAGTTATAAGTGGTGATCAAAGGACGGAAAAGCTAAATGTTAATTTACAGTCTGGAACACCACCGGATATTTTCTTTGATTCTATATTTGTATTGACTGATTTTGCTCATAGGGGTGCGCTAGTTTCGCTTGATGATATAGTAGATAAGGAAGATAAAAAGGATATTCCAGAAGGAATATGGGAAAATTGCAGGATTGTTGATAATATATTTTTTTATCCATTTAATAACAATCCTTGTACACTGGCATATAATGCAGATATGTTTAAACAAGCCGGGCTTGATAAATATATAGCTGGGGAAAATGAAATTGCTACATGGAATGTGGATGAATTTAAAGAAATATTGGAAACGCTCAAAGCAAAAGTACCTGATGTTTATCCTTTATCATTGTTTGCAGCCAATAATCAAGGTGATAGCTGGAATTTAGGTTTTTTAAGAATGTATGGTTCTCCATTTTTTGATGATAACCAAAACATTGTAGTAAATGATGAAGATGGTGTTAAGGCTTTGAATTTCTTGAAGGAATTATATGACGCAGGTTTAACCAATCCAGGAGCAGAGTCCACCAGTTCAAACGATTGTTTAGGAATGTTCCAGAATAGACAAATTGCAATATGTTTTACAAATAGCATATTGTTTAACAACATCCAAAAAGATATGGAAAACAATAAGATAGAGAAGTTTGATATGAGATTGGCTAACATGCCTGGTGCCAAGGATCCTTTGACATTTACATATGTAGTGGGTGCATGTGTGTTTGATACAAAGGATAAGGATAGGATAGAAACGGCAAAAGATTTTGTAAAGACTTTTTCATCCCAAAAGCCATATATAGACGCCTCTAAAAATGCTGTTCCAGTTAGAAAATCTGTAATAGATGAGTTAAAAAAAGAAAATCCTAAATGGGAAGCATACCAGGAAAATGCAAAATATATGTTTAATTTCTCTGGTGGAGTTCCAGGATATCAAGAATTAAGAGAAGTACTTTATCCTGAATTACAAGCAGCTTTTACTGGTTCAAAGGATCCAAAGCAGGCTTTAGATGATTATGCAAAAAAAGGAAACGAAGTTCTAAAGAAGGCAAAAAAGGATTCTGTAATAATTAAGTAGTTATTTTAAGATGGGATAATCTATTGTCTGATCATCCCATCTTAAGTTATCACTTTTATAACAAAGGCGGGAGGACAAGAATACATGGAGTATGCTAAATTCAAAAAAAATTTTGTAAAACAAAAAGATGGATATTTATTTATATTGCCTCAAATGATATTGTTTTTTGTATTTATGATCTATCCCATATTTGAAGGATTTAGAATGAGTTTATATAAAGTAGACTATATCAGTGAAAAATTTATAGGCTTTGAAAATTATAAAAGTCTCTTCTCAGATCCTAATTTTATAAAATCCATTTATAATACACTAATTTTTATAGGTTTTATTGTTGCACTCACCGTTATATTCGGTATTTTTGTGGCTGCAGCACTATTTGATAAAAATACTAAATACATCTCCTTTATAAGAGGATGTTATTATATCCCTGTGATGGTATCAATGGTAGTAATGAGTATGATATGGAATTTTTTACTCAACCCGGCAAATGGACTTATAAACTATATAATTACTGCTTTAGGCGGTAATCGTATAAATTTTTTAGGAAATAAAAATGCGGTTATGCCTGTTGTTATATTTGTAACTTTCACCACAAATGTGGGGCAAGCGATTATATTGTATATAGCCGCTATGATGGGTGTATCTAATGAATTTTTAGAAGCGGCTGAAATAGATGGAGCAACAAGATGGCAAAAAATTATTCATATACTCGTGCCACTTGTTCGGCCAACAACATTGTATGTGCTAATTATGAATATAATTGCGGTACTAAAAATATTTATAGTTATTCAGCTATTGACTTCAGGAGGTCCAAATTACGCCTCTGTAACCATGATGTATTATTTGTATTTAAAGGCTTTTAGTTTTAATCAAATAGGGGAGGCATCAGCCATAGGAGTTATAATGTTTTTAATTGCCTTAGTACTATCTGTTATACAATTTAAAGTACTAAAAAGGGAAGAACAGGAGGGAATATAATGAGCAAAAGGGAAAAGATAGGGAATGGAGATTTGATTGCAAATATAATTATAGTACTATTCGCTGTAGTTAATTTATTTCCTCTTTATTGGCTGTTTACAAGTTCGTTTAAAAATTCTAGTGATGTGGTGAAAATGCCCCCAGATTGGTTTCCTAAAAAACCAACTGTTCAAAATTATATTGATTTATTTAAAAATCAACCAGCTATGAGATGGACTTTTAATAGTATATTTGTTGCCTTAGTTACTACCTTATTGGTGGTTTTAATAAGCTCTATGGCTGCATATGCCTTTGCAAAACTTGAATTTAAAGGTAGAAAGACTATTTTTTATATATTGGTGGCTTCATTGATGATACCAAAAGAAGTACTTATTGTACCATTGTTTAAAATTATTCAGGCATTTGATTGGATGGACACGTATAAAGCTATGATATTTCCTAATGTGGCCCTTTCGTTTGGAGTGTTTTTGCTTAAAGGTTTTTTTGAAACTATACCAAATTCTATAAGGGAATCGGCTAAAATAGATGGTTGTAGTGAATGGACAATTTATAGAAAGATAATTATTCCTATTGGTAAACCTGGTATAGGTGCCCTTTTCATACTTATGTTTGTACAGGTTTGGAATGATTATTTATGGCAGCTAATAATAGCCAATACTAAAGATATGAAAACATTGATGGTAGGTGTGGCAAGTTTAATGGAAGATTTAAATCCTAATTTTGCATATAAGATGGCAGGTGCTGCAGTAGGTGCTATACCTATGTTAATCATATTTTTTATGTTTCAAAAATATTTTACCAGGGGTATTACGATAGGTGCAGTAAAGGGTTAAAAAATGTGCAATGGGTAGTAAGTTCATTTTGAAGTATGATTTTAGAAAATATATAGTTATGTATATTAATGTAAATTGTTTTTAATACTCTGTTTCATGAAATTATTTTAGGTTGCTAATTCATAAAGCAGGGTATTTTTATTTGTCTAAATCTTAGATTTATTCATTTTTTTGGTTGTTAATGCTATAATCATTATATAGTCAGTATATGTATAATATAAGATCTTGTGATCTTACAGAGGGGAGATCTTAGTATGGAAGAGAATTTTTATAAGATGCTGATAGTTGATGATGAACCATTGATTCTCGAAGGATTATGTAATTTTTTAAAATGGGAGGATTTTAATATAAGAATATGTGCCCAAGCAGAAAGTGGTAATGAGGCTATTAAATGTGCGAGATTACTGCATCCTGATATTATTATTACTGACATAAGGATGCCAGATATCACAGGTCTTGAATTAATTAGACGTTTAAAAAACGTACTTCCTAATACATTTTTCATCATTTTGAGTGGTTATGATGAATTTGACTATGCAAAGGAAGCAATAAGTTTGGGGGCTTTTTATTATATTTTAAAGCCATTGAGGAAAAAAGAGTTAATAAAAGTAATAGAAGATTGTATAGATGCATTGGACAAGATAAAGGAGGAACAAAAGGAAGAACTAATTATTAGCCAAAAAGCAGAAGAACATAGCGAACTTATAAATGAAAAGACACTACTTAACATCATAAAAAATGGTAGTAAACTGGAATTACAAAAAAATAGTTTAAATGAACTAGGTATACATGCTTCTAATTATTATTCTGGTATAGTTATAAAATATGAAGAAGATATCTTGCAAAGAGATTATAGAGCAGATACTATAAAAAATATATTAAAAGACAAAAAATATGAGTATAAAGATAAAATTGAAAAGATAACTTTCTGTTTTTTATATTCCATGATATATATACTTATTGCTTTTTCAAAAGATGATCCAGGGAATATAAATTATAATCTGAAAGAACTTATAGACGATTTAGTTAAAAAGATAGACTTTCAAATAAAAATAGGCATTGGAACTTTGGTGGATAATCCACAAGATATTACTTATTCTTTTGAACAGGCAAATGAGGTGTTATATTATAGATGGGTTCAAAAAGATATTGATGTTTTTTGGGCGGAACAGTATAAAAATTACGACAAAAGTCTTTTGTTTATATCTAGAGATGCTAAAAGTAGATTGATTTATTATATTGAAACCAACAATCATGAAAAAATATACAAACTAATGATGGAAACAAAGAATCAGCTGCAAAAGAACAGATGTTTGGAACCATGTGAAATATACTCCACTTTTTGTGATATTATAAATACTTCTGTGAAATATCTGTATGAAAAGGAAGTGTGCTTAAAAGATGCATATAGTACAAACCTTTTTTCTATGGAGTTTATAGGTAAATTTAAAAATTTGGATGAAATATTTATATGGTTAACAGATTTTATTATAAACTTAAGTGAAAATTATAAGGAGACTAAAGATAAACAGCCTAAAAAAATTTTTAAAGAAATTGAGAAATATGTAATCCAAAATATCGATAAAGATATTAGTTTGACCAGACTTGCTGAAGAATTTTATTATAATCCTAGTTATCTTAGCAGACTTTTTAAGCAAGAACTTAATAAAAACTATTCTGTATTTACATCTGAAATTAGAATTAATTATTCAAAACAGCTATTGTTAAACCAAGATATGAAGATAGGTGATATAGCAGAGAAAGTTGGATATAAGAGTTATAAGCAATTTAAGGAAAACTTTAAAAAGGTCACTGGGATGACGCCTACAGAGTTTAAAAAGGTTGGGAGGTATAATGCTGATGTGCTTTAATACTATTAACTCTCATCTATTTAAATTTAGTATACGCAAAAGGTTGTTTATTATTATGATACTTATAGCCATAGTACCTATGGCACTTATAGGCTGTTTTAGCTATGTATTTACTTCTACACAAGCAAAGAACGAATTTAGAACTTCATCTATGATCATGCTTAGACAAATCTCTCAAAACATAGACCAGTATCTTTATCAAACGGAGTTAATAACTAAAATGGCTCTGAGGGATGAACGGGTAAAAGATGCACTAAAATATGATAAAAGCGATACTAAAATGCAACGTCTTAGAAAAAATAATGAAATTGAGCAGTTTATGAGCAATATGAATATGATTGTTGAGGGTATATCTGGAATATATATATTCACCGATTATAAAATTTTTTCTAAATATTGTGACTATGCAGCTGTAGACTATAACTATATCAATGTATTTAAAAATGATTCATGGTATAGGGAAACAGTGGATAATGGAGGGGCTATGGCACTGTTTTCAACACATACTCCATTCCAACGCAAAAATGGAGAGGAGAAGGTTATTTCTTTTGCAAGGGTTATAAAGGAATTTAATGATGATAAACCTCTTGGAGTGTTGCTTATAGATTTGAATTTGAACAAGTTTCGGGAAATATGCAAAAATGTTAATTTTATTGAACAACCAGATAATAGAAATTATATAATAATTGATGATGAAGGGAAGGTAGTATATAGTTCGGCTGATTTTGCACTATCTGAAAAATTGGATATAGAAGATAGATTCTTAAAAAATATTTTAAAGTATTCAAGTGGGGATTTAATAGGAAATATAGGGGGAGAAAAATCTTATATGACATATGTATCTTCTCCATATACTGGATGGAATGTGATAATGTACACTACATATAAGGAACTTATTAAATCATCTGTTATAATAGCAAAGTTTATCATAATAATAGCTATATTTGTAGTAGTATTGGTATTTATTACAGTAGCGAATATAGCAGAAAAATGGTCCCAACCCATAATTGAATTGAGTAATGCAGTAGAGTGTGTAGAGAAAGGAGATTTTGATTTTGAACTAAAATGTAAAAACTATGCATATGATGATGAAATAAAAAAATTGATATTGGGATTCAAAAATATGGTGGATGGATTACAAACTTTGATAAAGAGGACAAATCAGTTGAAGGTAAAACAAAAACAAGCAGAGCTGGAGGCACTCCAAAAGCAGATAAATCCCCATTTTCTATATAACACATTACAATCCATACAGATGAAGGCTGTAATACAAGGTCAAGAGGAAATATCAGATATGATAGGTACATTAGGGGAATTATTTAAGCTAAATACCAAAAAAAGTGGGAATATAGTATTACTAGGCCACGAGATAAAGCATGTAGAATTATACATAGAGATTCAAAAAATGAGATATGGGGAAAAATTTCACTATATTGAGCAGATAGATCCTCAGACACTAGATTTATATACTATAAGATTTATATTGCAGCCTATTGTAGAGAATGCAATATCTCATGGCATCGAGAAAAAAATAGAAGGAGGCTATGTAAAACTAAAGGTATATCTCCACAATGGATACCTGTTTGTTTTAGTTGAGGATAATGGTGTAGGGATAGCTCAAGAAATGCTAGATAAGATTAACTTTGCATTAACAAAAGGTGATTATGATAAGGACAGTGAACATATGGGGGTAAAAAATGTTAACGATAGAATTAAATTATACTTTGGTGACAATTATGGAATAAAAATAGAGAGCGAGAAAAATGTTGGCACAAAAGTATATATAAAATTACCTATAATAAAAAATAAGGAAGATATAAAGATAGAGAGCTTTTTAGATTAAAGACTGTGAAAATTTGATGTGAAATTTTCAGCAAAATTATGACTAGTTTGCAACCCATTCTTCGGTATTATATAATAAGGGAGACATATGGGAAAGGAGATTACATATGAGACTATATATAATTCGTCATGCAGATCCAGATTATGAACATAATACCATTACTCCCGCCGGCCACTTAGAGGCCAAGGCCCTTGCAAAGCGACTTAAAAAAGAAGGTATAAACAAGATATATTCATCCCCCATGGGGCGGGCCCTTGATACTATGAAATATACCAAGGAGCTTATTGGTCTTGATTACAATATCGAAGAATGGACTGAAGAGATATGGGATAGGCTTAAGATGGATGATACACCATGGGGTACAATAGCAGCATGGGATATTCCAGGTGAAGTCATTCGAAAGGATGGCATTGTTCCATCATACGATATGTGGACTAACATTCCATATCTGAAGGAAAAGGATAATGAAATTGAAGATACTTTGAAAATGATAAGTGAAAATTCAGATGAGTTTTTACGAAGACAGGGATATGTACGCAAGGGTGGCAAATATGCCTGTTATAAACCGAATAGGGACAGGGTTGCAGTGTTTTGCCATGGAGGTTTTGGACTGACCTGGATAGGACATTTACTAAGCATACCATTGCCCCTCATATGGTCAGGATTCTGGCTCCCGCCAAGTTCCGTTACTACCATATTATTCGATGAGCGCTCCAAAGAATGGGCAGTTCCCCGATGTATCGGGCTAGGGGATGTTTCCCATCTATATGAAGCAGGATTGCCCGTAAGGCCAAGGGGTATACTGGAGAACTTTGATTGAATAAAATAATTGTTTAAAAAGCCTAATAATATTGTAATATATACCAAAGCAAGATGGCACCTATTTAGATATAGTAAGATTATCTGTATGACAATACAGATAATCTTACTTTGTTTTATATTAACTGTTCAGAAACGGCAATCGGTTTATTTTGAATTAAAATATAAAAGTTTTGTATGTAGGAGGCAGATGAATTTGAAATGGGAAGCAAAATGGATTTGGGATAATAGTGGACCGCATCCCCGGAATTATTATGTATGTTTTAGAAAGAATATCAATATTGATGAATATGTAACACGAGCGGATTTAGCTATATGCGCAGACAGTAGATATGTTCTATATGTGAATGGGCATCATATTGGAAGGGGACCAGTGAGGAGCTGGCCATTTAGGCAGTCTTATGATACATATGATATTGCCAATTTGCTGCATAGGGGGAAAAATGTTATAGCAGTGTTGGTAATGCACTTTGGGGTTTCTAATTTTCAATATATTGAAGGTAGGGGCGGCCTATTGGCACAAGCAAGACTTGTTGAAGGTGGAAAAGAGAGGCTTATTAAAACGGATAGCAGCTGGAAGACTCATGCACATACAGGCTATAGGCGTAATTCGATGCGGATTAATTGCCAGCAAGGCTGGGCTGAAGTATATGATGCAGGAAATGCAGTTGATAGATGGCAGTTCCCTGAGTTTGATGATAGCTCATGGGAAGATGCAATCCAGATTGGAGAATATGGCATGGCACCATGGACAGGTCTTCAACCAAGGGACATACCCATGCCAAGGGAAGATGAGGTATATCCAAAGAGGATAGAAAAGATATCCAAAGTACTTCCAATAGGGAAAAATATTTCATTTGATATCCATCCAAACTTTTTCCCGGGGGAACAGGATTCTAATCCCAGGATATTTAGCGGATTCATATCAAGCATAATCATGTCTCCAAAAAAGATGAATGGTAAATTACGTTTTCCGTGGGATAATTGGCTTTCGGTATATGGAGATTTTAGCATAAATGGTCGCAACTATTGTATAGAAGGTCAAAGGGAAGTAGAGATAGAGCTAGATGAAGGGGATAATTTTTTCCTCATGGATATCAGTGGCCATTACCATGGGCTTTTTGTATATCTAAACTGGGAACTGGAACAAGAAATAGAGTTTAAGGCACCTTTATATCCAGATCATGAATTTATTACTATTGGACCTTTCGATAAAAATGCTATTATAAACGCAGGAGAAGTACGTGATAATACCATACCATGGGATAATCCCTGTTATTTAAAGCTAAAGAATCTAAAAGATGTAGATGATTTAATAGATTTTAAGTCTTGGATCCATCCAGTGTCAAAAGAGCATTCTACCTCAGATAACGTATATATGTCCATGGTGTATAAAGAGGTAATAAATGAGGAGAATGTTTTGGATAGGGATCAAAATATGATTATTCCAAATGATGAATATACTATAATCAAAAGTCCGGAAATGGGAGATTTAGAGTTTATACTGGATTTTGGGCAGGAAGTTTCAGGATATATAGAATTTGAAATGGATGCACCGGAAGGCGTAGTGGTAGATTTCTATGGGGTAGAATATATCTCACCTGATGCATCACCACAGTATACAGAAGGTGTAAATTGTACGCTTCGTTATATTACATGTAATGGTAAGCAGAAATACCGCTCCATAGTACGACGGGGTTTTCGATATCTGTTTATAACGCTTAGAAATGTTAGGGAAGCGGTTAAAATTTATAGAATATGTACTTTGATGGATACCTATCCTGTTGTGCAGTCCGGTTATTTTGAAAGCTCAGATTGGGAGCTAAATAAAATTTGGGAGATATCAAGACATACTACTAAGATGTGTATGGAAGACACATTTGTAGATTGTCCTACCTATGAGCAGACATACTGGGTAGGGGATGCCAGAAATCAAAGCCTTATAAATTACTATGTATTTGGTGCATACCCCATATCCAAACGTTCCCTCTATTTGGTAGCTGATTCGCTAAAACGGTCACGATTTCCAGAATCCCAGGTTCCAAGTGGCTGGCAAAGTGTACTCACGGCATGGGCTTTGTTCTGGATGAGTGCATGTTTTGAATATTATGAATATACTGGGGATATGGATTTTTTAAGGGAGCTCTATCCCGATCTAATAAAGGCTTCTGAGGCTTTTATGGCATGTGTCAATGATAAGGATCTATTGGAGCTTCAAGCATGGAATATGCTAGACTGGGCTCCCATGGAAACTCCAGATAGGGGCATTGTTACACATCAAAATGCGGAGCTAGTAAAAGCGCTTCGTAACGTTAGTAGTATAGCTGAATTACTTGGGGATACAAAAAAATCTAATCAGTTAAAACAAAGAGCAATGGACATAAAGAAGGCTATTAATCTCCATCTTTGGAGTGAAGAGGACCAGGCATATATTGATTGCATATATGACAACGGTAAAAAGTCCAAGAATATCAGTATGCAGACCAATGTAATGGTGTATTTGTGTGACTGTGTTGAAGGAGAGAGGCGGGAGAAACTTGAAGGATATTTAGTCAACCCTCCTAGTGGATTTGTTCGTATAGGAAGTCCTTTTATGTATTTCTTTTATTTTGAAGCACTTATGAAAATAAAAGATATTAGCGGGATGCTAAATGAGATACGCGATAGATGGAGTGGTATGCTAAAGGAAGGGGCAACGACATGCTGGGAGACATTCCCTGGGTTTCATGAGAAATATCTAACCAGGAGTCATTGTCATGGATGGTCTGCTGCGCCCGGGTATTTTCTCGGGGCCTATATTTTAGGTATACGTCCGTTGAAGGCTGGATTTGAGGAGGTTTTAATTGATCCTGTTCCATGTGATCTAAAATGGGCTAGGGGTTCTGTTCCCACTCCTAAGGGAAGGATTGATATCTGGTGGGAAAATCATGATGGTATCTTAAGGGTTAAAATTCATGGGCCTAAGGAGATTAAGTACATATCTCAAGAAGGTATAGAAATGGTTTTTATTTGACAAAAGGAAAACAAAAGGGATCATTTTATCATAAAATGATCCCTTTCTATTTACATCTCAGCAAAAATATACTACAATCATAGTAACATATTTTACTGTATGAGTAACAAATGATACTAAAGCAATATTAAGGGGGCTATTATGTATGCAAATTACCGTGGACGATATACAAAAGTTCGGTATAAATGATTTTCTAGGTAAGGATTTTGAATGCAAATGTGGGAAAATACATAGTGTTAAATTAGACAATTTAATAATAGAAGAGGGAGCGATAGAAAAGCTGCCTATGGTTTTAAAGAATTTTGGGTATAAAAATGTGTTTTTAGTAGCTGATAATAATACCTACGATGCAGCGGGAAGGGAAGTAGAAAAGATACTTATATCGGCTGGTTTTTCTATTGAAAAGCTGATATATGAAAGGGCATATGAATTAGTTCCGGACGAGGTGGCTATAGGTGAATTCTTAGTTAGCTACAATAAAAAAATGGAAGTAATATTAACGGTGGGTTCAGGTGTGTTAAATGATATATCCAAATATATGAGCTTTATGCTAGATATCCCCTCTATAGTAGTGGCTACAGCTCCTTCTATGGATGGATATGCTTCTAGCATTTCGGCGCTTATGCTTAAAGATACGAAAATATCTGTTCAGTCTACTCCACCAAAGGCTATAATAGGAGACATAGATATATTGAGGAAGGCCCCTATGGATATGATACTGGCAGGTTTTGGCGATATGTTAGGAAAATATTCTGCACTTAGAGATTGGAAATTAGCGAATATAGTGATTGGAGAATACTATTGTGATGTAGTAAAAAATATGATAGAGCTATCTGTGAATCGATGTGCAGCAGAGGTTAATTTACTTGCTAAAAGAGATGGGGACGCAGTAGGACATTTAATGGAAGGCTTGATGATAGTAGGCATAGCAATGAGCTTTGTTGGAAATTCCAGACCGGCTTCAGGGGCAGAGCATCATATGTCCCATTTTTGGGAATTGAGTTTCCTTATGGAGGGCAGAAAAGCCATCCCCCATGGTATTAAGGTAGGTATAGCCACTTTTATAATCAATAATATAGCAAATAAGTTTATAGAGATGGATATAGATTTTGAAAATATAGGGGATGATCTTAAAATACTCGATAGAGATAAGTGGAAAAATGAGATTAATAGGGTATATAAAAAGGCGGCTCCAGAAATTTTAAGCTTAAATGATGGGAACATAGACGATATGGTGGAAGATCGGAAGTCTAGGCAGATGGTAATAAGGGACAACTGGGAAGATATAGTTCATGTTATACGGGAGTTTCCAGATGCAGATAAGATACAAATGCTTTTAAAAAGAGCAGGTATACCTATAAGGCCACAGGATGTAGGAATCGATAGGGAAATGGTGCAAGATGCTATTCTGTATGCAAAGGAATTAAGACAAAAATATACCATATTACAGCTGCTAGGTGATATGGGATTGCTTAAGTATTTTGCATATATGGATGGGCTTTATTAAAGTTTATAATAAAGAGGGGAGATATTATATGTCTATAAAACTAGAGAATGGGGAGATAGTACGCTGGCAAGCCCATCAGAGTACATGCACTGAGGTACCGGAGAATACCATGGCTGCTTTTAAATATATATGGAAAATAGGTGGAATACCTGAGGCAGATATTCGTACTACTGGGGATGGTATTATAATATGTCTCCATGATAAAAATTTAGCCCGTACAGGATATAATATACCGGAAGAATATAGAAACGTCCCTGCATCATCACTTACATATAAAGAGGTAAGTATGTGGGATGTTGGTAGAAAATATGGTGAAGATTATACTGGCGAGAGGGTGCCAGCCCTAGAGGATATATTCAAGTTTATGAAAGACCATGAAGACCGGCTTTTGTATCTGGATTTTAAAGATGTAGATTTAGAAAAGTTGGCCATGCTTATAGACTTATATGGTATTAATAATAGAATAATATTTGCCCATAATAATCAGCAAAATTGCATAGCCGTAAAGAATATGATAAGCAATATAAGGACTATGCTTTGGATAGGCGGGAGTGAGGAATCTATAAAAGAGAAATTTGACAATGCATTGGCTACTCGATTTGAGGGATTGGATCAGGTCCAACTGCATCTAAATGATAAAAAGGAGAAAACTGCCGATTGGAGATATGATATAGAGGCCTCCTACTTAGAGTATTGCTATAATATAACTGATAAATATGGTGTTGATCTTGAGGTATTACCATATGAGTTTGAGAAGGGGGATATACAAAAGCTTTTAAATATTGGCATTAGATGGTTTGCAGTAGACTATCCTAAAAGATTTATAAGCTATATAATAGGAGCAAATGAATAGTATTGGAAGTGGTAAAGTTTATGGAGAATGTTAACAAGATAGATCTATTAGTAAGGGTAGCAAAGTTATATTATGAACATAATTATAGTCAGCAGATGATAGCAGAAGAATTGGGCTTTTCCAGACCATATATTTCAAAACTTATAAACGAGGCAAGGGAAGTTGGCATAGTTGAAGTCAAGATAAATGATCCTAAAGGTGCAGAGACAAAATTAGAGCGTGAGACGAGGGAAAAATTTGGCTTGAAGAAGGTTATTGTAATTCCCCGCTATGGCAATTCTAATGCTAATTTATTGGAGAAGCTTTCGATGGCCACATCAAACTATTTAAACACGATCATTCAAGATGGAGATATAATTGGAGTGAGCTGGGGGGCTACACTATATTCATGTTCTTTAAATTTACATCCCATAGAGGAAGTAGATAATATTTCTGTTGTACAGCTGTGTGGAGCGGTAAGTATGACAGAGAAGAATATATATGCTACAGAAATTCCTAAGAACTTTGCCATTGCATATGGAGGTACCCCCTATTTTCTGCCCTTACCTGCAGTTGTAGATAATGTTGAGGCCAAAGAGGCAATTGTAAAGGATAAAAATATAGATTCTGTACTTAAGTTAGGGCAGAGATCAAATATTGCAATCTTTTCAATAGGACCCTTTGGGCATAATAGTACCCTTCCCAGGGCCGGTTATATAACTCCAGAAGAGGTGGATAGGTTATTGGCTAAAGGGGCAGTGGGTGATATGTTTTCTAGGGTTATAGATATAAATGGTAATATATGTGATCGTGATATTGACGAAAGAACCATAGGCATAGAACTACAGGATATTGTTAAAAAGGAATATAGGATTGGAGTGGCAGGTGGAGTTAGAAAAGCAAGGAGCATATATGCAATGCTAATAGGTGGATATCCAAATGTGCTAATAACGGATGAAGAGACCTGTCTGGAAGTTCTAAAGATATATGAATTTAATAACATATAAGTTTATATGAATAATTAATAGACAGGAGGAAGTTTATAATGAACACAGATATACCAAGGCCAGAATATCCAAGGCCGGATTTTGAGAGGGAACAATGGTTAAATCTAAACGGGCAATGGGGTTTTGAATTTGATGATCATAACATTGGTGAGCAGGAAAAATGGTATATTGGAAAGGATTTTAGTCACAAGATAACAGTACCATTTTGCTACCAAAGCCATTTAAGTGGTATATATGACCAAGGATTTCATACAAATCTTTGGTACAAAAGGGAATTTATAATACCAGATAGTTTTAAGGGAAGAAGGATTTTTTTAAACTTTGGAGCTGTTGATTATAGGGCGAAGGTATGGGTTAATGGTCAATTTGTATGTAAGCATACAGGAGGGCATGTACCATTCAAAACAGATATTAGTAAATTTATAAATGAAGGTAAAAATGTCATTGTGGTGAAGGCAGAGGATCCATACGAATGTATACAGCCTAGGGGAAAACAGTATTGGAAGGAAAAACCTGATAGGTGCTGGTACACACCAACCTCTGGTATTTGGCAGACAGTATGGTTAGAGACTACAGGTGATGTATCAATAGATGAAATCAGAATGACACCGGATATAGACAAAAAGCAGCTCATGATACAGGGAGTTCTTGATAGCTTTTCAGAGCCAATGATGCTCAAAATTAAGGTGTTATATAAGGGTAATATGGTAAATAAGCTAAAGGTAAGCCTTCTCGACAGAATTTTTAAAGTTACTTTAGATGTAAAAGAAGAGGATTATATAGATGAAGTACATTACTGGACTCCTGAATCCCCCAATCTATATGATATAGAGTTTGAGTTATTAAAAGAAGATATGGTTGTTGATAGGGTGAAGAGTTACTTTGGGATGCGAAAAATCTCTGTAAAGGATGATATTATTCTATTAAACAACAGACCATATTATCAGAGGTTAATTTTAGATCAGGGATATTGGCCTGAAAGTCTTTTAACTCCTCCTAGTGATGATGCTATAAGATATGATATTGAAATGATAAAAAAAATGGGTTTCAATGGAGCAAGAAAGCATCAAAAAATTGAGGATCCTAGATATTATTATTGGGCTGATCGTTTAGGCATATTGGTTTGGGGAGAGATGCCAAGTGCCTATCAATTTAATAATCTAGAGATAGATAATATTATGCGGGAGTGGAGTGCATTTATAGGCCGAGATTATAATCATCCTTCGATAGTTGTTTGGGTTCCATTGAATGAATCATGGGGCGTGAGAAATATCTTCATAGATAAAAATCAGCAAAATTTTGCAAGATCATTATATTATCTCACAAAGGCGTTGGATGGCACACGATTGGTAAGCACCAATGATGGATGGGAACAGATAGATGGAGATATTTGTGCTATTCATGACTATAGAGCATGGGGAGATGATTTTAAACAGAAATATGGGGATAAGGAGTCTATACTATCTGGTACGGCTAATGGCGGGAGAATGGTTTATTGCCAGGGTGAGCGTTATGAGGGGCAACCCATAATGATAACGGAATATGGTGGTATAGCATTTGATAGTGAAAATGAAGAAAATTGGGGCTATAATGGGACGGTAAAGGATGAGGAAGGCTTTATAGAACGATACTCAAGCATTACCTCTGCTATAAAAGATATGCATTATATTAGGGGGTACTGCTATACTCAACTTACCGATGTTATGCAGGAAGTCAATGGATTGATGACCGCAGATCGTAAACCAAAAGTCGATGTAGAAAAAATAGCCAAAATAAATTTATCAAGATAGAATATTAGAAAAATACTAGAAGGGGATGTTTAACGGTTTTATCCCGCTAAACATCCCCTTTCTGATGGTATTGGCAAATATAAAAGCTAAATTAGTGTGAATTTCTATAGCTACCTGGCGTCTGACTGGTGACCCTTTTAAATACCTCATAGAAAAATTTTATATCATTAAATCCAACTTCATGGGCTATGTCAATGACTTTCATATCTGTTGTCTTGAGCAATTTGCATGCTTCATCTATTCTCAGTTTTTGGACGAAATCAGAGAAGTTTATGCCGGTTGTTTCTTTGAAGAGTGTGCTGAAATAGTTTTTACTTATGAAGGATTTCATAGCAAGCTCTTCGAGTTTTATATCAGAATTATAGTTTTCTTTTAGGTATTCTATTGCACTCTCTACTATTTTTTTGTTTTTTAGAGATATATGCTTTTTATCTTCATTATCTATATATCTGAATATCTTGATTATAAGCTCAATTAAATAGGCCCTGATTATATCCATATATCCCTTTTGCCTAAGGTTATATTCAGAATACATTTTGCTGAATATGCCACCAATTTCATTAAAGGCTGCCCCTTTAAGATGTAGATCGGGTGAAGGGGCGTAGTCATCAGGAAATAATGATTTAAACAAAAATGAAGATGTAATATTCTCAAAATGTTTTGCCTCTAAAAGCGAAACATCTAGAAATTCAGGCATAAAGGCACAATTATATACTATAGGAACTTTCTTGCTATTTGGGTCTGAGAAAAAACCATGTTCCATATCATAATTTATGATAAAAAGATCCCCTTCGGAAACCTTATATTCATAGTCACCTATAATATGGATACCATTGCCGGAAATAACATAGGCAATCTCTATAAAATCATGTTTATGCATGATACCACAATATTTTTCAAGCTCCGTGGATTTATTTATGTAAACAAGTTCACTTTCTCTAAAAATCGTACATCCTTCAAGGGTATTATAAGTTTGACTATTCATATTCATCTCTCCAATTTCAGATATATCGTTTAAATCCCTAATAAGATTGTAACATATACCAAAGATAGATTGAAGTTATTTATATATAATGTGAATCACATATGAATAAATTTTTAATACTATAGTTGATTTAATGAGTATGTTTGCTTTGAAATGTACATTTATTTACACATGAATGACATCTTACTATAAAATAACAAAAAGGGGCGAATAGATATGGAAAAAATGCATTTAATATGTAATGCACATATTGATCCAATGTGGCAATGGGAATGGGAGGAAGGAATAGGTGCAGTATTGTCCACTTTTCGAGTAGCAGCAGAGCTTTGTGAAAAGAACGATACATTTATTTTTAATCATAACGAAGCTATGATCTATCAATGGATTGAGGAGTATGAACCAAAACTTTTTGAACGCATAAAGCTTTTGGTAAAGGCAGGGAAATGGCATATTATGGGTGGGTGGTATCTACAACCAGATTGTAATATGTTAAATGGTGAATCTTTTATAAGACAGTCATTATATGGAATAGAATATTTTAAAGAGAAGTTTGGGGTTAGACCTACTACAGCTGTCAATTTTGATTCCTTTGGACATACAAAGGGATTAGTACAAATTTTGGGTAAGTGTGGTTATGACAGTTATTTGATTACAAGACCGAATAATGAAATTTTTCCAACGGAAGATTTTGCATTTATCTGGGAAGGATTTGCAGGAAGCGAGGTAATTGTTGCAAGGGCAGAAAGTTATAATTCAGCATTAGGACAAGCTACAAAAAAGATTCAACAACAGATGGAGAAATTTAAAAATAGTGATATAGGATTTGTATTATGGGGAGTTGGGAATCATGGTGGTGGACCTTCAAGAAAAGATTTAAAAGACATTTCTTTGATGATAAAGCAAGACGATAGAATTTGTCATTCAACTCCTGAACAATATATAAGGGATGTTAGCTTAGCGAAGGATAAAATAGAGCATATAGATAGGAGTATATGGCCTTTTAGTGTAGGTTGCTATACTACTCAGATATTGATCAAACAAAAACATAGACAATTGGAAAATCAGCTTATATATGCAGAAAAGATGGCGTCTCAAGTTGCAGGGCAGGATCTTTCAGATTATCCTTCAGATAAATTATATGAGGCGGCCAAGGATTTAATGCTAGCACAATTTCATGATATTTTAGCCGGTACAACTATCCAAGTAGTAGAACAGCAGGCCATTGAATTATTAGATCATGGGTTGGAAGAAACAAGAAGAATTAAGGCAAAGGCATTTTTTAAACTTTGTCAGGGGCAAATTCAAGCCAAGGAAGGTGAAATCCCTATCATGGTTTATAATCCTCATCCTTATCCTGTAAAAACAATAGTTGAATGTGAGTTTATGTTAGCTGATCAGAACCATGAGCTTTCTTTTACGCAACCCACTGTTTTTTCAGGAGAACAGAAATTGAAATCCCAATGTGAAAAAGAGGATAGTAACATTCCTTTGGATTGGAGAAAGAGGGTTGCATTTTTAGCAGATTTAGAACCAATGTGTATCAATAGATTTGACATTAGATTGGAGAGGTTAAAAGAAAAGCCATCAACTTCATTATCGTTAGAGGGTCAAGAATATGTCTTGCAAAATGATAGACTATCAATAAAAATTAATGCAGATACTGGACAAATAGAGGAAATGATAGCAGATGGATTTTCCTGCTTGCAGGAAGGAATAAAACTTCCAGTGTATGATGATAATGAAGATCCGTGGGGTATGAATGTAAATGCATTTGATAAATATTTAGGAGAGTTTACACTACTCTCAGCAGAAGAAGCGGCAAAGTTTAGTAAGATAAAGGCGAAAAATATGTGCCCTGTGCGTATCATTGAAGATGGGGAAGTTCGCACGGTGATAGAAACCCTTTTGGGATATGGTGATTCAAGAGCCTGTGTGAGATATTATTTTGATAAAACCTCTAATCAAATTGGTATTAAGATCAAAACATACTTTATGGAAAAAAATAAAATGCTAAAACTTAAGATACCAACGACTATGAAGCATACTAAATTCTTAGGTAAAACTGCATTTGGTATTAATAATCTAGAGACTAACGGTCATGAGACGACTGCTCAGGAATATGTTATATTAACTGATGGCAGTAGGCTTTTAGCTGCATAAATACAGGGAATTATGGATTTAGCAGTATGGGCAGTGATTTAGAGGTTAGTTTAATTCGAACTGCTGCATATTGTGCACATCCATATGAAGAAAGAGAAATTCTTCCCCAGGATAGGTTTACTCCTCGTATTGATCAGGGGGAGAGAAATTTTGAGTTCTATATAAGTTGTTCAGAACTTAATGAGAGAATGTCTGACATTGAGTTTGAGAGTGCATTGATACATCAAGCTCCTATGGCGGTATCGTTCTTCCATTCAGGAGAGGGCAACATTCCTGAGATACTTTGTGATTTAGATAATAAAAGTGTTCAGCTTGTAGCTGTTAAAAAAGCGGAAACAGGTGATGGATATGTCTTCCGATTATATAATTCCCTTAAAAATGAGCAAAAGTTCAGATTACAGATTCCCATGATGAAATCGGAAATTTGTGATACGCTAATGGGGTATGAATTTAAAACATATCTTATTTCCGATGGAATAGTGCAAGAAATTAATGCTGTAGAAGAACTATTATAGGGATAGTTATGAAGAAGTAAAGATTATAACGGAAGGATATGATGGATATGTGTTATAAAAGAATGCTTGGGGAGAGTACTGTATTGATAGGGGAACAACCGGCTACCTTATTAGGAAAGAAAATTACTAAGGGAAGTCTACAGCTGCGAAGTAAGTACAAGGAAGAAGATGAAAACTGTGTAATATATAAAGAGGGTGTAGACTATATAGTAGGATACATTGACGGAACCATAAGCAGGACAAAAGATTCATCTATTCCGGATTTTGCTAATAATATTTTGTACGATAAAGTAGAATTTGATCATACAGAATATGCATCATATGGTAATCACGACTTTTTTGTATATGCGGATTATGAAGCTGTATACGATTTTGAGGGTGATATAAATAGCAGTCGGAAGGCCCGTTTTGTAGAAACGGAAGACATAATAAGGAAACGTCAGCCGTTAAAGATTTTAATATATGGCGATAGTATTTCTACAGGGTTGGAAGCCTCGTGTTTTGAGCGTACGTATTATGGAAGATTGAAAAATTATTTAAACAGTAATTTTGATAATATGCATATAAGCATTGAAAATAGATCTGTAGGTGGCCACACTACAAGAGAAGGGTTGAAGGTTTTGAATGGAGATGATACTAAGGGGGATATAGCCATCTTGGCATTTGGAATGAATGATGCAAGCTGCAATGAAAATAATCCATATACTAATAATGTACCGCTAAGAGAATATCGTTCTAACATTGAAGAGATGATTAATATTCTGAGAAAACGGCAAATTCGAGATATTCTGCTTGTATCTCCATGCTGGCCTAATCAATTATGGAAATGGAGTGTGAATAATTCATCAAGTAATGTAGGTAAATATGCAGAAGTATTAGATGAATTGGCAGATATTTATGATTGTAAATTTGCAAATGTAACACAAATATGGTCAAATGTCTTAAAACGGAAGAAAAGTGAGGATCTATTAGGTAATAATATCAATCATCCCAATGATTTTGGACATTGGATTTATTTCTTGACTATTAAGTCCATATTTTTTTAAAAATTGCGATTAAACAGTAAAGACCAGCGTGTTTAGCTAGAACGTTATCATTATCAATCCACCTATTTCAGATATAAGAGTGGTTGTTATTACAGTTCCAATGCCTAAAATTTTAGGCATTGGAACTCATTCATATATCTCTAAATAGTAAAATAAATGGTCTGAAGGCAATACAATAAAAAACCCCAATAACATAATAGAATATACCAATGATAAAACATAAATATTTTTGTAAACTATAAGCATAGTCGATGTTAAGTGCAGTTATAAATATAAATCATAGATTTATTGCTTCTGTTTAGTATTGCTATGTAAAAAAAGATTATTATCAATTGAAGCTGTAAATCAATGTTTATATAAATAAAAAATAAAACTTAAGGGGGATATCTATGAAAAAAGGATTAAAGATTGTTTTAAGTATTTTAATTTGCACAATGTTATTTTCCTCACTTGTTGGATGTGGTAACCAATCCAAAGAAAAGGGGGACAAGGTAGATAAGCAAGATAATAGTAAAGAAGTTAAGACATTAAAAATTACAATGCATGCGTCTTGGTATGGTAAAGGATGGCAAGCTGTTGAAAAGGACATAAATGAGAGGACAGAAGAGCTTGGTTACAAACTTGATTTTGACAAAATTGCCGAAGGAGAGCAGGGTACACAGATATTACAAACTAGGGCAGCAGCAGGAGACTTACCTGATATACTCTGTACTAATGGTTTACAGGGGATAGATCCTGATCTGCATTGTATAGACAAGGTAATTGATTTAACAGATCAAGATTGGACTAAAAATTATGATGATAAAATTTTAAAATCCAATTATGGATATAATGAGAAGATACTTGCTATGCCGCTAGGAGGGACAAACTTTCCAGGAATATTCTATAACAAAAAGGTGTTTTCTGACTTAGATATTGAGATCCCTACTGATTGGGATGAGTTTTTATCCGCTTGTGAAAAGATAAAGGCAGCAGGTAAAGTACCGTTTTATGTAGCAGGTAAGGATAGTTGGACTGTGCAGATATTTAATATAGCAGGCCTTCAGAGGGAATATAAGGGCAAGGATATTTCGAAGGAATATATTGATTTAATGACAAATAAGACAAGTATAGTTGATTATGATAAGCTAAAGGATTCCTATGCTAAATTAAAAGAGTTAAAGGATAAGGGATATATTCAAGAAAATTGGTTGTCAGATAACTATGAGGGACAACAAAAGGCTATTGTAGATGGAACAGCAGGTATGACTTGTAATGCGACTTGGATGATGGAGGAGATACAAATTGGAATATCTTTGATGCAAGATTTGCAGGATTTGAAAACTATAAAAATATATTGACCAATCCTAAAATAAATATTGCATTTAAGAACACGTTAGCGTAAAATTACCGTAGGGATTTAGAGTAATAAATTACCAATAGAATTGAAAAGAAGATGCCATCCTGTTAAAATATTAGTCGAATAAACAAATAACTTAACGAAAGGATGACATCTTCTATG